>WJIL01000031.1 GCA_014730275.1 Candidatus Lokiarchaeota archaeon
GCTGGTCAACATGACAGAGGGCAAGGATCAAGTTACCTATAACCTCGCCCTTGAAGTTATGGAAGATGAGGTTGAGCATGAAGAAGACCTCGAGGCTCTGATGGACGACATCGAAATCATGAAGAAGAAAGCATAGAATAACTGAATTTTGCTCTCTCATTTGTTGAGAGAGCACACCATTTTTTTTTTTGTAGGTTTATCAAGACCAGAGTGCATAGAACTGTATTCTTCGAATAATTTAAATATCGCGATTAATCGATATGAACGCGTGAGAATTATGGTTCGTATCGATATCGAAGTAATTGGATCCAAACCCCCATGCTCCAATTGTGAGAAGCTTTTTGAAAACGCGGAGAATGCAGCTAAGGAATTCGCTAGCTCAGAAATCAGTATTGAAGTATCCCACCGTGATGTTTCGTCGAGGGAAGTTATTCAAGAATATGGAGCGTTGGTCAGTCCAGCTCTAGCAATCAATGGAACAGTCAAAATCATGGGCCGAGTAGCAGAAACCAAAGAAATCCAGAAGTTACTTGAGAAATTCTAAAATCAAGATTTGGGAGAGCTAGGGATGGAAGATTTTGTCAAAAAAGCACGTACTGTTGCACTGCTTGGTTTTGTCTTCGGAGTTCTCGCACTACTTATCTACTCCAGAATTAGAGCGTATTCACTTGCACCAACGCTCCAACCAATCGATCTTCGAGGTTTGCCTTGGTGGCAGATTCCAATAGCCTATCTTTGGGACTATATCAGCCATGCTTGGATATGTCTGCTTTTTGCGTTCACGTTTGCAGGACTCTTTTCGGAGTTTATTCCAAAGCATGTTGTTACCAAATATCTCTCTAGTGGGGGAATCGTGGCCTATGGATTTGCCGCTTTGATTGCGCCATTGTTCACAGTTTGCTCCTGCACGATGATTCCTCTTTTTGCGGGAGTTGTTTATGCGGGAGGCGGTATAGGTCCAGCAATAACCTTCCTACTCATGGCCCCCTCTGCTAACATACTCAGCATTGTTGTGACTGGTGAAATTCTATCTTGGGAACTGGCTGTGGTAAGGATAGTGGCTTCACTCATCAGTGCCGTTGTTATTGGCGTAATTGTATCCAAGCTTCCTTGGAGCAAGAAATTCGAAGAGCAATATACGCCAACAAAAGCTCCTGCGGTTGATATCGAAAAGCGACCATTAGATGAACGACTGATAAGTGCGCTCAAAGTCAGCAAAGACTTGGCCAAGAGAGTGCTTCCTGCATTCGTTGCGGGTCTAATTGCGGTCAGTTATTTTGAGGCATACTTCCCCGAAACAGCTGTCGCGACGTATCTGACGGGGGGACTGGGAGTGGTCATCGCTGCTGTGATTGGCGGTCCGCTTTACACACCAACCCTTGTCGAAATTGTGCTCGGGAAGGCATTGGTGGATCTTGGAATGAGCAAAGGGGCCACTCTGTCGTGGTTGATGGGTCAGCCATACGATGTGCCGAATACGATCTCAGCGGCAAGAATAGTTCCTTGGAAAATCGTCCTTAGCTATGCTATACTCGCACTCATTTTCAGTATCACGTCTGGTATGATATACGGTTTGCTGGTTAACAGCCTCTAGCCCAAACAAAAGGTGATTACTGGTGAATCAATGAATTAGCCCACAGAAAAGTGAGAGACGCTGCTAGGGTTCAACAACATCCACGGATTCAAAATTTGTCACAACATACATCTTCTCAATTACCACCCTCATGATAGCAGTATCTTCCGAATGCACAAATTGCCTGAGTTTCGGGTGACGCTCAGCCAATCGATCCGCGTACACCGATTTGTTGGGTTCCTCGATGTCTTCAGCTGTACCTATTACCGAAACAGAAATAGCTTCAGTGACATCATCAGGCTGGTTCTTGGTATTTTCTATCAGTAAAGCAACTGATGGATTCGCATCCATCTGTTCGTACTTCAAGCGAGCTCGCTTGGTTGCAAAAAGCAAATACCTGAAATCATCAGTTACAAAAAACGACACTAAACAACAATACGGCTTTCCGTCTTTTGAAGTAGCAAGTGCAGCATTCAGTTGTGAGTCGAACAAGCTTTTGAGTCTCTTCTGTGTTTCTTCTGAGATTTCCATCTTTTTTCATCTCCGCATTCGTTCTTACCTTTATGCCCCTTTGCTTGGGGGTTCATCGCCCCTGCTTTCTGGCCGAGTCATTCGTTCAGGATCCAAAAGGAAATCCAGCCACTCTTCATCCATAACACCTTCTTCAAGGGCAATCTCTCGAATGGAATTTCCTGTGTCCAGAACCTTCTTAGCAATTCGGGTGGCTGCCTTATAGCCAATAACTGGATTCAGTGCAGTAACCAAGCCCACACTTTTGTGGACGGCATCTAATCCAGCTGGATTTGGTTCAATGCCCCTGATGCACTTCTCGGCCAATATGGGGATGCAGTTCTTCAGTACCTTGAGTGCTTGAAAGAAATTGTACGCAATCAAGGGTTCAAAAGCGTTCAATTCAAGCTGACCTTCCTGAGCCGCGAATGAAATAACAGTATCATGACCCAGCACCTGAAAGGCGCATTGCATGACCATTTCTGGGATAACAGGATTGACCTTGCCTGGCATGATGGAAGATCCGGGCTGCACACCAGGGAGCCTTATTTCGTGAAAACCGCCGACTGGTCCTGAAGACATCAAGATAATGTCTCCACAAATTTTGCTGAGATTCGTAGCGTTTACTTTGAGAAGGCCTGAAGCGTGGACGAATTCATCGCTGTTCTGTGTGTCATCGATAAGATTTGCTGCCGTAGTGAGCTCGTCCAACCCAGTAACTTCTCGAAGGTACTTCTCAGCCAGTTTGATGTATTTCGGGTCTGCATTGAGAGAGGTCCCAATCGCGGTCGCCCCAATATTGTGCGTTTTCAACACATCCATGGCGGACCCAATCCTCAGCAAATCCCTCTTCAGGGCTGCAGACCAAGCTGAAAACTCCTGACCCAACATGATTGGTACTGCGTCCTGCATTTCCGTGCGGCCCAGTTTCAGCACGTCTCTGAATTCCTCTGCTTTCCTATCTAGTGCAACAATGAGGTCTCGGAGACCATCTGAAAGCTCTCTGAATCCGTAAATCATGGCAATCTTGATAGCTGTAGGATAAACATCGTTGGTGCTCTGCGACATGTTAGCATGATCATTGGCTGAAACGGGCTCCATGGAATTTCGGGTATAGCCGAGTATCTCATTCGCTCGAGATGCAAGTACCTCATTCATATTCATGTTCGTGCTTGTTCCAGCACCCCCCTGTAGCATATCAACAGTGAACTCGTCAATCATCTGCCCTTCGATTATCTCATCACAGGCTTGAAAAATTGCATGGGCATATTCTGGTTTTAGATGTCCAAGTTCCTTATTGGCTTGTGCACAGGCCTTTTTCACCATAGCGAGAGATTGGACAAGAGTCGGATAGTTTGCAAGCGGTACCCTTGACACGCCAAAATTCTCTTGAGCGCGAAGGGTTTGCACTCCCCAGTAGACTTCGGCTGGTACCTTCCGTTCTCCAATAAGATCGCTCTCAACTCGGTAATCCTGCTCTTCATTCGTCAATTCGGTCACACAGCTTAGGCGCACTCTTACTCAATCCGTGTTATGTCTTTTGCCAGTTATGTCAAGCAGCTGACTTGCGAGCAATTAGCTTATGGTAACTCTGTAATAAACTGATGATGAGTGTCCGTATTTTTTTCCCGAGGTAGTTGGAATAATGAATTCTTGGAGTAGGTTCAATCCCAATTTCAAGGCCCATTCAAATTAGAATCCGGCAGCTTGTCCGTCTTTTCGGAAATCAGAACCTGCTATCCAAGCATTCTCTAAACGGAAGATGGCTTGCCCGCCTCCAAACCCAGCCATTGTCTCGTGCGCAATCTCATGACCTCTCTTCCTTAATTCACCTTGCGCTTGGGGGGGAATGCCATTTTCAAAAGCTACTGTGTTGGAATCCTGATCATGATGAAATCGCGGGTGATCCAACGCTTCTTGCGGCGATATTTCGTAGTCCAAAACATTGCTCACAAATTGAGCGTGGGCTTGCGCCTGATGTGGACCGCCCATGATTCCAAATACCCCCAGTAAGTCATCGTCCATATAAGCTGCTCCAGGGATAATCGTGTGAAACGGTCGCTTCCCGGGTTCATAGCAATTTGGATGGTCAGGATCGAGGGAAAACAGCCTACCTCTATTCTGCAGTTTGATACCCCACTCTGGAACCACAAGCCCGCTACCGAATCCCATATACAAGCTATTGATGAAAGAAACCGCTCGGCCCTCTTGGTCAGCAGTTGCCAGATATATTGTATCGGTTCCCAGGTCAACACCCGAATCAGGTACCTCCATCGCAGAATCCAAATTGATGCGTTTTGACCGCTCAGGAGCGTATTCTTTAGAGAGCAATTGCGCTAGGGGTACCTGATAGAAGTCAGGATCCGCATTGTGCTGATACAGGTCAGCGTAAGCCAACTTCTTCGCTTCAATCATGATGTGATATCTGTCAGCAGAAAGATGGCCAAGGTCAGAGATATCGAACTCTTCCATCATATTCAACATTTCAAGAGCCGCAAAACCTTGTCCATTTGGCGCATGTTCGAAAATATCAACGCCTCGGTAGGATGTGGAAATCGGTGAAGTCTCATCTGTCTCATGAGCAGCTAGGTCTTCTTTGGTCAAGAAGCCCCCGTGTTCTTGTACCGTTTTAACGATGCTTTCTGCAATCTCGCCCGAATAGAAAGCTGTAACCCCGTTTTTAGCTACTTCTCTGAAGGTCTTAGCCAATCCAGGATTGCTCATCTTCTCACCTGGTTTTGGTGCTCTGCCATCGATAGTGAAAACCTCTGATGCGGTTTCGTTTTGCAGTACCGGTAAAAGTAAATTCCAAACTTCAGCTATAACCGGAGATACTGGAAAGCCATTCTCAGCGTAGTGAATGGCTGGGGCTAAGACTTTATCTAAGTCCAGCTCACCATACTGCTCGACAAGGTACTCCCAAAGGTGCATTGCTCCAGGAACGGTTACAGGTCCCCCGCCCCGCTTTGGAATGTGATTCCATCCGCGGTTCTGTAGCTCATCAAGACTAACTAGTGAACCTGCTCGTCCTGATCCATTGAATGCCAGAGGTTCTGATGCTCCAGGCTGATGAAGGAGAGCAAAAGCATCGCCACCGCAACCGGTTGAGAAAGGCTCAACAACATCAAGGGTGGCTGCTGCAGCTATTGCTGCATCTACTGCATTCCCTCCTTGTCGGAGCATCTTCAAGCCAGCCTGCGTAGCCAGTGGCTGGGATGAAGCGACAACGCCTTGATTTGCAATAACATCAGATCTGCCTGTGGGCCTACGCCAGAAGACCATAGCTATTCCCCAATCATCATGGACTAAGCCAGTTCATAACCATGGTTTTCCCAAGCGTGTGTCCCGCCTAGAGGAACAGCCACATCTTCGAAACCTTCTCGCTTCAGAATGCTTGCTCCTATTGTACTCCTGAAACCGGACGGGCACACCGAGATGGTCTTCTTGTTCGGGTCTAAATCCCCGATGTGGTCACGGATTTCCGTAAGAGGTGTGAGCCTGCTGCCAGGAATGAGATTGCCATGGACCTCATGCTCTTCTCGTACATCAATAATCTGTAGCCCATTAGCATCGATCCATTGTTTCAATTTTGAAGAGGTCGGACTACTGACACTTGCAACTGGTCTTCCGCTATGTTCCCAGCCCATCAAACCACCACTAAGCGCACCAACGAAGCCGTCGTAGCCAAGGCGAACCATGTAGTTCCATGCAGTTTCCAGCTGTGAGGAATCTTCAACCACGACTAGGTAGTTATCTTCGTAATCGGCTACCCAGCCCAGGAAGATGCCCATCATCTGTAAGCCCATGAAAATCGAATCCGGAATATGCTTGCTGACAAAGGAGCTTGGTGTGCGAGTGTCAAGAACCACGTGGTCATCCTGGTGCATCAGTTCCGCGAATTTCCTCATCCCAAGAAGGCGTGGACGTTGGACCTCGGATAACAACGGCGGTCCTTCAAGATTGTACACCTCACAGCGCGTGAAGTAGTCAGGTATCATCAGATTCGAATTTAGCCTGCCTTCCACGAATTCCTCCTCGTCCTTGTTCAGCCACGGATTATTCATCCGCTCATAACCGATTGTTGTAACCGGGCGAGCTGCCATATCTGCACCACAAACAGAACCAGCTCCATGCGCCGGATATACGATAGTAGAATCAGGGAGCTCGAGCACTTTGTCATGCAAACTGTGATACAGCTTTCGTGATTGCTCCTCGTGCTTCTTGATATCGACCAAATCTGTTCTTCCCACATCATTCACAAAGAGCGTATCACCTGTGAAAACAGCAACCGGATCATCACCAGTCGATGTGTCCGTTACTGCATAGCAGACACTATCATTTGTGTGGCCCGGGGTGTAAATGCACTCGACCTCCAAGTCCCCAACCTCAAATTTCTCGCCGTCTCCAACATTATGCTCTCCATACTTGAAGGGAGCTCCATGTTTGCTGTGAATGATCTCGAGCGACGGAACCAGATTCTGAAGTTCCAATGAGCCTATGATTAGGTCCTCATTTCTGTGGCTTTCTAATACGTATTTGATATCGACGTTCCTCTCTAGTGCCATTTCTTCGTAAATCTGCGCATCCCTTCGCGGATCAATAACGATAGCTTCGTTCTTAGATTCAACAAAATAAGAAAGAGCAGCCAAACCCTTTGATACAATAGTTGTGACGTCCATCCCTTAAACCTCTCTCGAATGTAGATAGCAATGGACCTAGATTAATGTTTCACAACGGAATAAAGCAGCAGATACGACAACGGATTCGGCGGAGTTTCAATCTTCTTGCCTGTTACTGAATCGCAGTAAGGACGATTGATTGAAGGTGAAATCCCCCCTCCAGATACGAACAGCCATGGCAAATGGCATGTCCGAGTACACCGAAGTTATTGCCAGCTATTCTAGCCTATTACATAAGCCCCACAGGGGGAATAACGCTGACCTCAGAATGGTGCGAATATGCCAGCGAAGACAATCCATGCAAGCAGTGTCTTTGCAACCAGACTCAAGATGATATACATTCGCTCACCATAGAGATAGTCCTTCCACGGCCCCACCTTCTTGTACTGAAGCAGCATGTTCAGTGCAAAGATATTGAATGCAATGAAGTACATTACGATAATGATGTATACAAATGTCGGAGGCTCCGTTTCTGCAGCCTGTATTGCGCTATAGAAGTATCCGAATAGCACCACCCACGGCGTGAAGCCTGACACACACCCAAGCAAGAATGGACTCCATTTGGTTTCCTCGGTGTATTGATTGAGAATCTCCTGAAGATAGCCGAACCCGACCATCATGGCATTGAGCACCACAATCATCATCAGCGACCAGAAGTCCCAAATCCCAAGCAGAAAGGTAATCAGGAAAATCATCACAGAGCTTGATACTGAGTATTCGTACCAACGATATGGATTCATGCCCTTTTCGAGATTGGCTACATACCTATCAAAGAGAGGATAGGAGATCAAGAAGTGAGCCAAAGAGGACATCAACGGAAATGATGCCAAAATCACACCAATATTCGTCAGCGTGAATAGCACCTCAGGTGTTGGTATGACTTGGAACTCGAATGGGTCATAGCTGATTATCTCAAAATCAAGATATATTGTGTAGACATCCTGCGACCATTCCAAAGTAAGCCCCAAGAAGAGCATCAAAGCACCAGTTATCAGATGAAGAACTCCGGCACCGATATTGAATTTCTTAAGATAAGAAAACGAAATCGACGAGCTGGAAGCACCTTCTGTTACATGTGCAGAATTCATAATAATCGTTAATTAATGGCGGTTTTGATGTATTAGCGTTTTCGAATCTCATGCAGTAACATCACAAAACCATGTGGAGGAGTGTGGAGAAGGCGGCGGCATAAGAAATGTAGGTAAGGAGGTATATTTATTACATTTGTTACAGATATTTTTAAAAGTATTAATATCAACTATGGCTCAGCTGTATTTGAAGAACCAGAAAGATGTGATTTGAATGGTAACGATAGATGAAGCCCTAGAAAGACTGAGAAATGGAAACAAGAGATTCATTGAAGGAGATTTGGAATGTAATATTGGAGAAGAGAGAAGACTTGAGCTTAAAGGAGGGCAATCTCCTTTTGCTACAATTCTAGGATGTTCTGATAGCCGTGTACCAATCGAGCTAATATTTGATCAGGGACTGGGAGAGTTGTTTATCATTCGAACTGCTGGAAACATCATTGATGATATTGCTCTAGGCAGCTTGGAATATGGTGGCGCACACTGCAATACTCCAGTTCTGATGGTTTTGGGTCATCAAGATTGTGGGGCGGTTGGAGCTGCTGCCAAAGGCGACCCATTGCAAGGAAGCATGCAAAAAATTGCCGATAATATCCAACCGGTCTTAGACTCGGTAGACCACGACTTGCCATTTGATGAGCTAGTTGATCAAGCGGTGCGAAAGAACATTGAACGTGTAATTGAAGATATCAAGAACCAAAGCCCATTACTTCAGGGACTCGCAGAAACTGGCAAAATGAAATTTGTGGGTGCATACTACAGCTTTGACACTGGTGAGGTTGAGTTCTTCCTTTAATCAGCAGTCTAAGGGAACAGATAGTAGTTCGGAGTAGACGGGCGCAACCCGTCTATCTTTTTCAATTTTTTCTATTATTTAGCAATACCACACCAAAAGCGAAATTAACAGATTTTCATATGTAATCTTGGAGCATAGACTGTGTCTGAAAACCGAGAAAGAGACCTTGATGAAGTTTCCGCGCTTTCACGTACAGACAATGCAGGCGTCTTCTATCGAATGGGCACCTTGCTTGCGCTATCAGGTGACCATCGTGGTGCTGCTGATGTCTACAGGAAAGCATTGGACATTGATCCTCACTTCTCCGATGCGCGCTATGCGCTGGGCTTAGCTCTTGCATATCTCGGGAATCACGAAGGTGCAGCAAACAATTTTGAGAAAGTTATTAGGTTGAAATCAGATTTCTCTGATGCATGGAATGCTCTTGGCACAGCGTATGCACACTTAGGTCATTACCAAGATGCGCTTGAGAAGTTAGAACAGGCAATTCGATTACAGCCGGACTATTCTGGCGCATGGCGCAATCTTGGTTGGGTATTGCTGAATCTGCAAAGAGATAAGCTAGCCACAGATAAGCTCAAAACTGCAGTTAAACTGAATCCGCACGATGCCACAGCATGGACGTTGCTCGGGGTCGGGTTGGAACGGCTAGGGCAGTACGAAGAAGCCTCTGAAATGTTCCAGAAAGCTATCGAACATGATCCGGAATCTACAGAAGCATGGTTTTCTTTGGGAGTCGTCCTTCTCAGAACCAGAGAGTATGATGGGGCAGTTGATAAATTCAAGAAGATGCTTTCCATTGACCAGGAGCAGGGCTGTGAACTCCTTCTTGATTTGACATTGGATCTTTCCGTGAATATGCCGGACCGGGTCAGACAATTTATACATGAGGAGTACGATAAACAATTCTGATAATTTACGGATGATAGTTATCACTATTCATTCTCGATTACCTCAGTCCCCCTCTGAGTCTTGGATTAGCAAATCGATGACAGCGAGATGCGTACCAAGAAATCCTTGCTTAGACAAACTGCCAGATGAGAGGATTATTTAGGTCTCCAAGAAATAAGTGTCATATATGGTGTTCTTGATGAGTGGCCAAGATGAATCGCTCTATGATAGAGGAGTGGTAGTACGAGCTTCATTAGAGGAGCTTAGACAGGCAGTCGAAAAGGCCCTGCTGGAGTTTGACGAAGAGCTGGAGGAATCAGGCGAAGAAATAGATGGTGAAATAGACATCGGAGAAACGATTCTTTTCAAAGAAGATTTTAAAATAGGGCCTTTCGTAATTGCCGCAACCTTGGTCGATGATAATATGTGGCACCTCATCAGCACCTCGCAAATTTCTCCACAGACATTCCCAACAACCAGAGACGCTGTTAAAATCGCAGAGGCTGAGAGGAAGAAACTCAGGATAATCGTGAACTATCTAGAAGATACTGAAGGCGAAGATAATGTGTATGAGCCCTGCGAATGGAATAGTTGCCTTTCTCGCGACGGTAAAGCACTCAGGATTGTTGATAAAGCTGCTAGGCGCTGGAGAAGGTAGCTAGTTCCAAGAGGTAGCCTTAATTAGAAGCAGCCTTGTATCGACCTAGGAGAGGCTGTATTCATGGAAAAGGTGCGAACAGCACTCAAATGGGACCAGCGTTCAGAATTGGTCAAGACGCTTTTTCTTCTAGCGGTAGTAGTCATTGCTACTTTTGGCGGGTACGGTATATTCATGCTCTCAATGGGTACAACATCTCCGCTTGTGGTAGTCACAAGCGAATCTATGGAGCCAGCTCTTTATCCCGGCGATCTGTTGATTCTCCAAGGTCGACCAGCGGAGGATATTGCAGTTGGGGATATTATCGTCTATGAAGACGATTGGCATGGCAGTGCTCCTATAGTGCATCGCGTTGTTTCAATCGAAGTCGAGAACGGGAATTACTATTATTTCACGCAGGGTGATAACAACGCAATAATAGACCCGGGAAACAGGACATATGATGAAGTAGTTGGCGTAATGATTCTGCGGATTCCAGCTGTAGGCCACCTAAGTCTGTTTCTCAGAACGCCTCTTGGAATCGCTACGACAGCAGTGATTTTTGTGCTGATTCTGGTGGTACCTGAGTTTGCTTGCCATGAGGAGGAGGAGACCGCTCATGGGACTCCCAATGGAGGGACAGAATCATCCAAAACTGATTAGGTTTACACCGATTTCACCATTTCGCCAAATATATCGGCTTCCTCTGAAGTAAGTACTCTCCCTTTTGTGGATTCAACCAGTTGAGTTGCCGTTTTCTCCGTGAACCTCAGCGTCGTCAGCGTGTCATCAAGTTCTTCACGCATGGCTTCAAACTTGGCGCCACCAGTCTCCTTTGGTACTGCGACTATGCCATAATCCGCTTCGTCGGTCTCAATAATCTCTTTCACTCTTTTGACAGAGTAGTACCCAGCCACTCCACCGCTCCGATTCCAATCCTTAACATTTGCCACATCAATGCAGATTTTCTTTGATTGCCCATTTTTGTTTACCTTCACGATTGCGGTTGCCTCCCGTGATGTACCACCTTTAGCCATATGCAGCTGAACTTGGCCACCAATCTCCTCTGCAGCTAGTTTCAAAGCTTCCACAATGGCATTGATGACAACAGATGCTGTGAGCTTGATGATGTAGTCCGCCTGTGGCTCAGGTTCTTCCTCGATATCGAACAGAATAGAGTCAAGTCGCGGAATGATGAACTTAATTGCCTCTCTCGGAACACCTTCGGAGTGCTTGAAGGCATCATCTATATCACCTTCACTCAACGGAAATAGCAGGCTCGGCGGTGGGTCAATATTCTTCTCATTCCAGTACTGTTGCATCGTCTTCTCGACAAAACAAGTCAAATCATCTTCACTGAAGGGCCGAAGGCTAACAGGTTCTTCCATGCGAGATTGCATTGGAGCATCCGCTATCTCATAAATTCGGTTCCATACATCGGTTAAGCAAGAAGCCACCATAACAACGTTCTTGCCCTCATTGTAGATTCGTTTGAGGATTTCCAGGAATCGCCTTTCAGCCTCCTCGCCATGAGTATTGTAGAGGCCCTCCGTTTCGTCAATGAAAAAGACCACGGTACGTTCGGAACCTTCCATGAGCAGGTTCAATGTGGCTACAGTAACATCATCCTCTTCGAGCACTGTGCGCACACCAAGCTGCTCTAGTTCGGCATCACTAACAGCATCACCAAACAACCATCGCCTTGCCAAGTCACGATAATCAGGATCGAGCCTGTACCTCATCAACGCTTTAACGACGTCAGCTGAAATTCCGGGATAACGAGCCAACAAACGCTCCATAGCATAGTTGAAATCATACTGTTCATGCGTGACTCCTTTGACACCGCCAAATTTCGATATGAGCATATCAACTGTTTCTTCAAAGATTTGCTCACCTGCTTCGTCTACTAGGCAAGCATGCAAATGAAGAGGAATCCTAACAGGAGCAGGAGGAGACGGAACATAAACCGCGAGGAATTCTTTTCCTGAGAAGATGCTCTCTTTATCCTTGAGCACCCAATATAGATGTGTCTTGCCCATACCAGCGTCTCCAAGAATGGGCTGGAACCTAGCAGTCTTGTCGTTCATCGTAAATCGAATACAACGGAAGATTGCTCGATCGGCTTGTTTGTGTGGGCCTGAGATATCTACTGGATCTGGCGTATCTCCACGTGACACATAACGCTTCATAGGTGGATCGTCACGCAATATCTCCATGTACATTTCATCGTCAAAATCTTGATTTTCGGTTTCCGATTCATTAGGCGGCAATGTGCATCTCTCCCCATCGCACAGGTCATGCGAGGAAACATGTCATATCAATGCTTGTGATACTCTGGGTTGAGAACGCAGGTAGACAAGCATTTATGAGAAGGTACCAACGGACCCTGTTATAGTTGTCGAGAGGTTGTTGCATGTTAGACAGCGAAACGGATGAAGATTTCGTTGATACCCGAACAAGCAAAGTAGCTCGTTTCGCCCTTTTGTCAGCAATTTCTAGACTCGGACGTTCTTTTAGGGGCATCGCCCTACCTCTCTTCGTCGTGTTTAGTGGATTCGAAGAAGCCTTCTATGGTATCATAGTAGCGGCCGCAGGTTACGCGTCAGCATTATTCCTGTTTCCTGCCGGACACCTTAGTGATAAGAAAGGTCGAGGTGTTTCCATCTTACTTGGTGGAATCATTAGCGGAACTACATTGTTTCTGTTGCCATTTTTCAGCAGTAGAAACATAATCCTCATTCTCTACGGCATCACCGGGATAGGCTCCGGATTCATGAGAACATCGGTGAGTACACTCCTAGCAGACTACACGGAGCGAGGTGAAGAGCGTACCCAATCATACGGTTATACTACGGCTATCGGGATATTGACGGGAATGGTTGGTGCATTCCTCGCAGGTTTGATTCTGGACACCCAATTTTTCACTTGGATTGACGCTGAAATAGTCAGATACATCGTTGTATTCACAATAATGGGCACTTTCAGATTTGCCACAGGCATAACCGGTTTTATGACAGAGCGATGGTTGCAAAATCACGAAGAAATAGAGATTTGTGAACCTACGGAACTGGAGGATCCCTTGCCCGATTCGGCTGAAAATGATGCCAAAACCGCGACTTTGTTTGGAATCGGGCGTATTATGATGGGGTTCAGCAGCGGCTTGGTTGTGCCATATCTCATTCTATGGATAGATACAGCATTCACTCCTGCCCCTTCACTCTTAGGTATCATCAAGTCACTATCTAGCTTAACCCTAGCGACAGGAACTCTGGCCGTGGGCCTTAGTAGTGAGAAAGTAGGCAAGCTGAAGATGATAACGTTGCTCTATATCCTCGCACCAATTCTCATGTTTGGAATGGTAAACTCACCTATTCTTATTTTATCTGCTGTTTTCTATATTTCCAGAATGGCAGTAGCAAATATGGCCAGGCCAGCCAGGAGTTCTCTTCTTATGGAGCAGTTATCGGCACAAAGGCGTGGAAAAAGTGTCGCAGTTACTAGCATCATGTGGACTTTTCCGCGTCAGACAGGGACCCTCATAGCAGCTCTCATCATGGGGCTTTTCGGAGGTATTGTCACCTTCGGTAGGCTGTTTTTCCCCATTGCACTCGTACTGTATCCGATATCTGTGATTCCTGCATATATTGCGGTTCGCAGAAATGAGCGACTACGCCGGACACATCAAATTGAAAGCGAAGATGTTACCTAACTGCTGTCGCCGCCCCCCACTGGCGGAAAAATAACAACCAGGTCGCTGTCCTTCAATTGGCGATCCAAGTCTTTTGTCTGATCTCCGTTAACCATGATGATGCGCGTTTTTTCTTCGGAGAAACCTATCGTATGAATTAGCTTTCGGATAGTTCCATTCTCAAGCTCCACCGAGAAAGCTTCGCCTATTTTAGTTCCCTCCGGTGCATATTGGCTAAGAGTGGCGTAGAGCTTAACACGTACTTCCATGAATATACACCCCGCTAGTAGTAGTCAACATCAACATCGCTCTGTGTGTAGCCATGGCCTTTGAGATGTTGACCGCCACACAGCAATCGCATGTTGAATGGAAAAAGGCCTATTCGTGCATCATCTGGAATCTCTTCAGATGGCTTGACCAAATTGCCATTTAGAAAACAGTCTCCTACGTCATCTTTTTCCAAGCCCAATCGATTCAAGAGATTTGCAAAGGTTTCTCCCTCTTCATGCTCTAGTTCGAGTATTGTATTCTCGTTGGCTCGAGCATTATCAACGAGACACCTAAGCCTTCCGTAGAGGTGTACACGAATCATTGTAACAATATCCCATTGTGGTCAAATAAGCCATAAGGTACAAACAAAAGAAAAGATGTGGGGGATTGCATCCCCCATTGCATTGAACTATTTGTGTACTGCGTCTAGTTCCTCATCAGGCACATCGAAGGTCACATTATGCGGCGGTAGCTCTTCATCATAGAAGAATTCAGGCAGCCTATCATCCTCTTTCGTGAAACCTGCCTTCTTGTTGAATTCGCGCTCAATCTCCAGTACATGCATGCCATAGTCAGTTACGTCGACTTCAGTTCCAAGGAAGCCATTAACAGTCTCGGTCATGCCAGCAAAGCCATCGTCATCATCAAGGATGGCGAAAGCGATGAATACACAGTAGCCACTGCTGTCAATGTACGCCGTCGTTGCCTGGAATGTGCGTGATAGGTCGGCTTTCTCAATCTCGCGAGGATCAGTGACTTCGCCTTTGATGCCAAGAATCTCAGCTGCAATTGTATAACCTGAAGTGTGGTCGGCTCCCATTGTTGAGGTTGCGTAGGTCACTCCAATTCCGCGAATGGCTCTCGGATCGTATGCAGGGAGTGACTGGCCTTTGACAACCGGGATTCTCTCAACACCCAAAGCCTCGCCTGCCACCTTTGCGCCGGAACAGATGAGGGCACCTTCCGCTGAGTCCGGGTCGTACGCTTGCTTCAGCAGTTCTATGGCTGCTTCACCATCGCCGAAGTCAATCTTCCCTGCTTCCATGAACATCGCAATCGCATTGGCCGTCTCAATTGTGTCAAGACCCAGGTCATTGCACAGCCTGTTGAGCTCAGCCACATGCTCAAGGTTGTCGATTTCTAGATTGCTTCCAAGCCCCCAGGCGCTTTCGTACTCAAGCGGAGATACAATTGCCTTACCAGTTTCACTTGAGGGGACTACATTGGAGCAAGCCATTATGCATCCAGGGTGACAAGGATGGCCATACTTGCCTTCCGCTTCATCGCCGAATTTCTCGTTCGTTTCGTCTACGAGTTCATGAACCGCTTCCCCAGAAACCTTAGCAGCACCGTCCCATTGACCTTTAGCAAAATTCCTGACCGGTAATCCTCCAGCCTCATTGATGATGTTCTGCAGCACGTTGGTGCCATAGTTCTTCAAACCACCGTAGGGCTGTCCGTCTTCATCCTTCAGTCTGCCAGTAACGGGATGATCATTGAGAGCCGTAGCAAGCTTCCCCCTGCCCTCCCTGAAGACATCCTCGTCTTCAGGTTCAGGGCTGTTACAGCCGGAATCATCACTAATTACCGCGATAACTCGTTTCGAGCCAAGGACAGCACCCAGACCACCGCGTCCAGCGTATCTTCCGGGGTCACTGTTCTCGATATTATTTCCGAAAATCCCCGAGTTGAGATGCTCACGCTGACCTGCTACTCCACAGCCAATAATGCCGGGTCTATTATCGTAGTCATTCCAGATTTTGTCGATGAGGTCATAGAGACCCATTCCTGCATAATCGTTGGTCTCCTTGATTTCCACCTTATCTTTTGAAATGAAAATGGAGTACCAGTTATCATCATCTTCCGGCGGCCTTCCTTCAATGATAATGCCACGTATTCCAAGCTTACCCAATCTCGTTGCGGTAAGTCCTCCGGCATTCGCCTCTTTGATTCCGCCAGTCAAGGGAGACTTGGCACCGACACTTAGCCTTCCTGATGAAGGAGCTGGGGTACCAGCCAAAAGACCTGGCGAGATGACGAATTTGTTGTTCTTCCGGAGAGGATGACATGTTGGATCAACCTCTTCAGCAACAACAGTCGAAGTGAAAGCCCGTCCTGCAAGGGTCTTCCACTCTTCCGGGAGATCTTCCCACTCATGAGATTGGTCTGTCATATTGATTCTAAGGATCTTACTCATGGTTCTTCAAACTCCTAGCCTACCATAATCATGCATAGGAGGTCTTAAAAACGATATGCAATGTTTGTTCATATCGATATGCTTGAATGTGCATAACGATAATACTGAAAGCTGAAAGATTGGAAGATACAATGACTAATTTTGTAGTTTGGAGGATTCAGGCAGGAATGTTCTATCGGTATTGTACATCATGTCGAGCTTCAGCAAAACCGAAACCATAAATATGGCACATCTTGTGAGCCGCATGTCAATCACAAGACCATTTGATAGTCTAAGACAAAGGCGGTAAGAGCTATGGTAGATAGACCAGAAAACCCAACGTTATGGATGAAACAAGAATATGAGAATCTGAAGAAGCAGGATCTGGATTGGAAGCTAAGAGAACTCCAAGGTCCCAGTTCACCGCAGGCTAAGGTAGATGGTAGAGAAGTAATCATGCTCTGTAGCAATAACTATCTGAATCTCACCAATCATCCCAAGCTGATTAAGGCTGCAAAAGAAGCTGCCGACGAATATGGTGCTGGTTCTGGTTCTGTTCGAGCGATTGCAGGAACGATGGACCTACACATGGAGCTTGAAAAGCGACTTGCTAATTTCAAGGGAGCGGAAGCATCACTCACCTATAGCGCAGGATTTACTGCAAATGAGGGGCTTATTCCCCAACTGATTGGGAAAGAGGATGCTATTGTTTCAGATGAGCTGAATCACGGAAGCATCATCGACGGTATCAGGCTCACCAAGGCAACCCGTTACATCTACAAACACGCCGATATGGCAGATTTGGAGAGGGTGCTTAAGGAAGTAGAAAAGGACAACCCACGCAGAATTCTAATCATAACAGATGGCGTCTTTTCCATGGATGGAGACATCGCACCACTTGATGAAATCGTTGAGCTAGGAAAAGAGCACAACGCAATGATTTACGTTGATGACGCTCATGGAGAAGCTGTACTCGGTGAAGGTGGTAGAGGAATCGTTTCACACTTCGATTTAACCCATGATGAAGTGCACTTCGAGATGGGTACATTTAGCAAAGCGTTCGGTGTTATGGGCGGTCATGTTTCAGGAAGCCAGCACATGGTAAATTATGCATACAACACGAGCCGATCCTGGTTGTTGAGTGCATCACACACACCGGCTACTACTGCGTCATGTATTGCGGCCATTGATGTCCTTGAAACCGAAGAGGAGCACGTTGAGCGACTGTGGGACAATCGCGAGTACTTCATTGAAGGTCTGCAAGACATGGGCTTTGACACTGGAAACAGCCAGACTCCAATAGTGCCAGCTATGTGCGGCAAGAGTTCGAAAGCAGTTAAGCTCAGCGATGGTCTGTACGAAGAAGGCATTCTTGCACTGCCGATTGTCTATCCCATGGTGGCAAAGGATAAGGCCAGAATCCGAAATATGATGAACTCGGGTCTATCCAAGGAGCAGCTGGATACAGCACTCGAAGCCTACGAGAAGATTGGTAAGGAACTAAACATAATTTAGAACAACTGTACTTGGTGGTCAAGAGCAAGTTCTTGGCCACCTATCCTTCTTTTTCACCGAGTCGGTACTGATTGCCAGCAAAATGGGTGTAAATCTCAATCATGAATGCTCTTTCATATTCAAGCAAGGAACTATTGACATCGGTTTAGTTTTTCAATTGATAATCATAGTGGCAGTTGTCTTACCTAGTGTCGCCTAGAGCATGACTCGTAGTTCTTTTCTCATACCATCTTCTATTGATTGTCAATAACGAACTTGATGCCCAACCAGATTCTGAAGGTTCGATTCTATGATTCCCACAAATGGGAACACACAGGACAATCATTCCTATGCCTCACTTGCGTGGACCTGTAGTCCATTCGTTCACCATCGAACAGCAACATCCTTCCTTCAAGTATTTCCCCAAAACCAACGATGATCTTCAGGGTCTCCATAACCTGCAGCATCGCAAACAGACCAGATGTTGCTCCAACAACGGAGAAAGTCGCCATTTCCTCTGGATCTTCAGGCAGTATGCATCGGAGACAAGGTCCCTTTCCCGGGATTATGGTAGTGATTTGCCCGGTAAGCCCTTGAATGCCGGCATGAACAAATGGGATTTCTTGATTGACGCATTCCTGATTGAGTAGGAACCGAGTAGTCCAGTTGTCCATGGCATCAACCACCACAGTAGAGTCGTTGACAATGTCATTCACATTGTCTTCGGTAATTTCCGTTTTCAGTGCATCTGCTTGGACATGCGGATTCAGCTGGAGAAGCTTCTCGGCCACGGTTTTCGCCTTGGGTTGACCAATGTCTTGCTGCCAAGCCAGAATCTGCCGATTCAGATTGCTGAGCTCAAACTCATCTTTGTCAACTAGGATAATTTTCCCAACACCCGCTGCAGTCAAGTACAGAGCCACGGGGCATCCAAGGCCTCCCATTCCGGCTATCAGGACTGTCGAACCATTTAGCTTCTCCTGCCCTTTCTGTCCCCAATCATCAATTATGATTTGCCGATTGTATCTCGTTAGTTCGGACTCCGACAGCAACGATTCGGATTCCATATTCACAACACCCTTCTGTTCATTCATGTCTCTGAGGAATATAGGCCTTATCCCAAGAACATCGGCACAGTCAAAACGTTGAAAACGGTTTGGATCATAATACCAGATGTCAAGGTGAACCAATGAGCATCGACATTAATTACTTCGGGATTCTAGCTTCGAAAATGTTAACGACCAAAGATTCAGTTGAAATGTCCAGTGGAGTCAGAATCAGAGATGTCTTTTGTCATCTCATTGAAAAGCACAGTGAGGTCTTCAAAACATACGTTTTCAATCCCGAGGGGGAGAAGATGAATGGAGATGTCTTGGTAAACGTCAATGATGTCCCAATTCTCCAGAAACAGGGAATAGATACCATTTTGAATGACGGGGACCAGATTGATATCCTCCCCCTGTTCGCGGGTGGCGGGTAGAACTCTATCCCACCTTCTCAGTGATTTCGACAGCCGAAACCTTATCACAATAAGAGCACAAGTATCCAATATGAATAGTATTGAACGGAATACGACCTTCGATGACGTTCTAGCTGAAGCAGCCGAATCAGCAGCAAGAGTACGGATTTACGGGCGTAGCATGGCCATCATTGCTGAAGGTCTTGTGGCATTCGTAGGCAATAATGTAGTGGGTATAAAGCATAAGAAGAAAGAATCAGCGACAGAGTTTATTCGAAAGGACCACATTATCAAAATTCAGATGCTTGGCGAACAGGAAGTCCTCTGTTAGTGAATGAATTTTCTATTTGATGGAGATCGAAGCGTCCAGCTTGTCAAAGCTGGTAGCGGTGTCACGTACTTCCTTTGATTGCAAGTAGCCAATAACAAAAACAATTTTCAAGTAGAGACCAGAATTCTGATAGCGTAGAGAGCGATGTTACTTGACTAGAGAGAAGAATCTGGCAAGCATAGGTGTCATTGCTCTAGCTATCATCGGTATCTTCTATGCAACTCAATTGATATGGGCATTTCCTCAGACGGCTGTAGCATATTATGCGATACTCGCATTTACTTCTGCTTCAGGCCTCTCAGCGATTCTGTTGCGAATCCGAGAAAGAGTCTCTTTGTTCAGTTGCATAATGGGACTCCTCTTCCTGTACTGTGGGCTACGATATTTTTCCG
The DNA here is from genome assembly GCA_014730275.1 of Candidatus Lokiarchaeota archaeon. Lineage (NCBI taxonomy): Archaea > Promethearchaeati > Promethearchaeota > Promethearchaeota archaeon. The sequence continues at coordinate 19,985 of WJIL01000031.1, forward strand.
TCGCGGTCATTGCATTAGTGCATCCACAAACACCTCTACAGATGTTCTCTTCAATGAGAGTAGCCCATGAAATGATGGATTTCCAAATCATTGGATTTTTGACCTTGACCGCGGTACTCGTCGAGATTACTGACTTTGATATCAAGAGAAGAAAAATTGTTTTCGGGATTGGCGGCTGTCTAACAGCGATTTTGCTTTTCGTAGGGCATTTCTTTATCATTCATTCAGACATCGGCACTGAATTCACTACACGGCTATCCTCTTCTATTGGAGGCGGGGCGTTTCTTTTTCTTCTTCTATCCGTAGCGCTATCAATATTCTATCGGGATAGAATGTCACATGTGAATGTATTCCGTTTTGCAACTGGGTGCATCATTCTTTCCGGGGGCGTGGCTTCCTTGTTCTTTGTCGATCTTGCCTCAAACCAATTCTGGCCATTATCCCTAACAATGCAGGTAATAGGACTCTTCCTGCTATATGTATCGATTGCCCTTCGATGGTTCAGTCAACAAGGACTCTCGGTGAAAGAAGCATATGCAAACGCAGGCGGACCAGTAATTTTTGTATTTGCACCTTTTGCAGTAGTTTTGCTCATTGAAAGCATGTTTGGTAATATTCACATTATTGACGTAGGTGCGTATCTCCTTGCCCATATTGCTGCCACCTCACTGTCCGCAGTACTGGCATATCTCATCAAAATATACTCGGATTCCGAACCGAGCCCTGAACAACCGCCCCTTCTATTCCTTTTTGGATCATGGACAGTAGTTAACGCTGCAGAGGTCATTCTTACACTTGTAACGGGTTTTTCATGGGGTGAATCAGTAGTGCCCTATATCGTAGGAAGTTTCTTGACAACGGTTCTGCTGGTTTACCTCGCTTTAGAACTCCAAAAGAAAACGAGTAAGAAGCCCATAGAGTCTTCTCGCTGGCTAGCTCTAGGCCTGTTAGGAACAGCTGCCTTTGTAATTCTTGGAGAAGCTATTCAGTGGATTATCCATACACAGAATCCGAGTCTTCGTCACAGCCCCATTGGGCGTACTGTGCTTCTAGGATTCAACCTTGCTAATATGGCTCAATTTGTATACATTTTCTCTCTCCTTGCAGCAAGGCAACGAAAGCATACTCCAGTTGAAGTAGTAGCTACTCGGCTTCTTGCATTGTGGATTGTACCCAATGTGCTGAAGGGTGTCTTTCTTGATTGGAGTATTGGTTGGTGGGTAGCTGAGCTGTTCATGGCAACAGGATTAACTGTGGGTCTTGCCCTAATCGGCTTGCAATATGTAAATGCCATGTCGAAAGCCCGAGCATCTGATCGAAGAGCAAGCCTTTTCGCTGACGTGCTGATGCATGACGTAAGCAACTATCATCAAGCTATGAGAGTTAGTTTAGAACTCGCTTTACTTGATGAAGTTGATGAAGATACCAGAAAGGAACGAATAACAACTGCTATGGAGGCACTCCACGAATCGGAACGTCTAGTGTCAAATCTGCGCAAACTATTATCCGTTGAACGTAAAAAGAATAATCTTGAGCCAATCAATCTGAAGCAGAGTCTAGAGAGAGCCTACGAAATTGCTTATTCCTCAACAGCTCGAAAACCGACAATAGAAATTCCCCAAGACAAAGAGAATTGTTACGTTTTAGCAAACGATCTTCTTGTTGACGCATTTTCCAACATCTTTCTGTACTGCATAGAGTATTCAGAAAAACGACCAATAATCGAAGCGGAAATGCACTTCAAAGAAGGAGACAAGGCGGACTATTGGATTGTTGAAATTGTGGATTATGGAAAGGGTATCAAACCAAGTAGGCGGGAGATCATTTTCAATAGGATTACCCGAGGAACAAAAGGTGCCGCTCTAGAGCTCTCACTGGCAAATGCTCTTGTTAACTCGTTCGGAGGAGAAATAAGCATCCGTAATCGTGTTGCCAATAACTATGAGAAAGGTTCACGGCTTATAGTAGAACTTCAAGCTGCCTATCCCGAGTGAAGAACACCAGATTGTCACAATCAGAATCCATCCGACCACCAGGTACGATTGTTTTTCATTGTACGAAAATAAGAACAAGCCGTTCAAGAATTAGATTGATAATTCTTTGTGTGAATAAATAATTGAAATTACGGTTACTAATTCCCGCTTGAACATATTGATGTGTAGAAACACACACAGGAACAACTTTACCCACAAAAAGGAGATAGTATGGTATGAAGGTAGGAAAGTTTCGCAGTCTAGCGTTGATTATCGTAATTCTTGTGGGCGCTCATTCACTACTTGCCATTAACCATGTTCAAGCTCAGAAAGACATTTTCGCGCCAGACTCAGTAGGCATTCAGGGAGAGATAGTTGATAATTATGTGAACATCACCTATAGAATGATCTTTGACAATACTGCTTCCAGCGAAGCACGACAAGCAAGCTGGTTCTTCGGGTTCCAAGAAGGGATCAGGCTAAGCAATATCTCAGTTGAAATGAATAACCTCACATTCTGGGGCCACATAATGGAAGAACAGCAAGCTGAGGAAACGTATAATGAAAGCGTCGAAGCAAACGCAACAGCTGCAATCGTTATTCGAAAATCCGGCGGCTATGAAATAAAAATCAACGTTGAGAACAACACAGAGGCGATTCTTCAAGTCTTCGCTGAAGGGTTACTCACTCGTGATTTGGGCATCTATGAAATGACTTTGCCCATAGCAGTTGAAGCCGCATTGCAAGCAGAGTTTGACATGATGATTGATATTCGATCGACCTGTGAAACCATCAAGGGTTATTCTGTTACAGGCATAGAAGATTTTCAGGCTACCGACTTAGGAGATGGGGTACAACTCTCATATTCAGCTGAAGACTTTTTGGTACCCTCCAACCTTGCAATAGAATATGCACTCGAAACAGGAGCTGGTTGTACAGAGCTCCTCACGCATAATAACCGCACTGACAATTTCTTTGTCTATAAGCTAGCGCCAACCATAGAAGAAGTCGAAGAACAAGCCCCTCGAGAGTACGTATTTGTTCTTGATGTCTCAGGTTCAATGTCAGGGCCAAAGATTGAACAGGCGAAGGTTGCATTTAGTTCGATGGTAGAGGATTTGGGCGAAAATGACATCTTCAATCTGGTTAAGTTCAATGAAGAAGTGGCTTTGCTCTGGGAGGAACCGCACTCCGCTTCGTCGCTCAACGTAGAGACAGCCCAAGGGTGGGTTAGTTCAATCACAGCAGAAGGCTCAACCAACTTCCACGGAGCTTGTCTGGAAGGTTTGGACACCTTCACCAGTGGAGATTACGTTAAGGTAATGCTCGTACTGTCAGATGGATTGCCAACCGCTGGAGAATTACAGCTACCAGAGGAAATCATTCCCGCAGTCTGCGAAGCTAACAGCAAAAGAGTCTCCATCTCAACTGTCGCCTTTGGTTCTGATGCGGATGAAGATTTGCTGGCAAGTATCGCGGCCAAGAATCATGGGTATTTTGCTTTCATCCAACCTGGCGATGACGCATCGACAGAGTTGATGGATTTCTACAAGAAGATGGCAGTACCCTTAGCGACCAGCTTCAATATCACAATCAGTGGTGCCTCCGAAATCATGGCATTGCAGAGCCTCGATAACACCCCGTTTTTCAACGGCAGTGAGATTGTTATTGCGGGACGCTACTCCGAATCTATTCAGATTGCAACATCCATCCAGTATGTCACAGGGAATGAGACTTACAATGATCAAGCCTCAACAGCAACCAAGGATAATAGTCATATTGAGAAAATCTGGGCCTTGCAGAGGATAGATTTCCTAAAGCTGCTTATACTGCAGCAGGGCGAAACCGAATCCCTTCGAAGACAGATCATATCTCTCGGATTTCAGTATGGCATTGTAATCGAAGACTATACCGGTCTTGTGCTTACTTCGTTGGAACCACAGTATGCTGATTCAAGCGAGTACCGTGAAATCACGTACACTGGTCCTGCGGCCCCTCAATCAACAGCTCCAAATGGAGGAATCTTTGGGATAGCTCCTCTGGATTCTGGAGCGTGGTTGGCTATTGCTGTTCTAGGTGTAGTGCTGACACTAGGGATTGCTCTTGTCATAGGCACATGGGTAAGAAGGCCCAAGTGAGTTTCACTCCGTTAAGGATATCCGATTATGGCAGATGCCAGAGTTATATCGACGGTACTGCATGGGTACCCTCTGTCTTCTATCCGCCGACCTCTATAGTGTAGACGCCCCAAGTTAGCAGCAGATAGAGCATCATTATGAAGACTGCAATCATAGCTATGGATTCTAGAGCGTTAACTTTCGAATCATCGGCTATCATTTGCCGTAATATGAACATGCTTGGGAATGCAAAGAAGAGGAGAACTACGGAGAACAGGTCGATTGGAATAACGCCACCTATGAGTCCTGCGGCAACAAGGGTGTAGCCGAAGACAACGAAGAAAACCTGTACAATTCCTCCAAAAGCATTTGAAAGCGCGACCTCGATGCGCTCCTTTCTATGACTTGATGCCACGATGATATACTCGGGGGTTCCGCTGAAAATGACCAATAGTAGAGCCGCATGGATGAAGCTCAAATTCAAGCCCTGGTCTGAAGAAGCGAATGTTGCAAATGATGAAAGAGCTTCACCGCCTACGAGAGCACCAAATGATGCCAATATGAGGAATAGGGCTACCTTCTTCGGCGTCAGCTCTTCATGATGGATTTCGCAAACACGCTGATCATCTTCGCCACTCGGAAGGCATCTGCCATAGTACTTCGTGATTCTGTAGAGATAAGCAATGAATACGGAAAGAAGCGCTGCACCAAAAACGAGCAGCTCGTCGCTTGTTAAGTGAGCGGCAATTTCCATATCAGGGGGGGCAAACACATGAACCAGCAACATTGAAAGTCCTACAGCTAGACTGATTACAGACCCCATTGATAGTAGATCGGACCCAACCCAATTGATTGCATCAGGCAATTGGTATGAGCCAGTCTCATCCTTCGGCAGTAGGAGTGTATACAAAGCAAACACGAGTGAATTCATGAAAATCGTGGCTAGAGCAAGTACCCAGGCCATCTCGTACTCACCGCCTAAGAGAAGGAATGTGAGGACACAGATTTCTGGGATAGTACTTGCTATACTTGCGTAAATCCCGCTGACATAGTCGGTCATGTTCAGGTTCTCGGAGATGCCTTCGACCGAAATCACAAAGGCTTCACAGGCTCCAGCAATAACCATGACTCCGCCAACAAGCTCAATCAAAGCAACTACGTAAATTCCAAGGTGAATACCTGCTGTTTCAACACCAATAAGAACAGCAATCAGAATCATCCCAATCAAGTAAGCATACTGCCAACCTTTCAGGTTCATTGGCTTCTCTCCACGCACGTACCATTGGTGACCACATTTTAAGTATAGCTCTGCGCACCTGACCAAACTATCTGCAGACAACTCAAAAAGGATATTTGAGATATTTTAATGGAGGAGAATATACCTCTCCGCATCACAGGAGGCTAAGCCATGGTCAACTACTTGGATGACATTCCAGCCAATTCAATAATTGGACCACGATATGCTACTTACGATAACGTAGGCTGGGTCGTTGATTGTCTGATGATTCGCATCTTGGCAGACCTTTCCACCATTTCCTGATTCTATTTTGGAACTGGTGAATTGTTTGGGTTTCAATCACTGGATTCATATCCAACCGAAAAATACACCCAAAACCAGATTCCACGTACCCGAGTATACAAGGAGTTAATCAGAGGATATCGAAAAACCTGAGCGTTGAAACTAGTTCATGAGTACAGGAAGAAGAGCCTGGTGGAGATTGTGTTCATTATGATGAGGGGAAGACATTGAGCAAATCGGAGTTCGAGACGATATGAAGAACAACAGAGAGAATTGCCGATTAATGTGATTCTTCCAACATAGAGTGCTTAAACGTCTTGAGTTGTGATGGAAAGTAACTTTTCATACAGAAGTCTCTACAAAAAAAAAACGAATATTTAAAAGATTACAATCCTATCATATTGGCGGCTTCACCATACATTTAGTGGGAATATAATAGTGAAAAACGCATCTTTTATTCAGGGTAGTAAATTACATGCCATGTTTCTCTGTTTACTGCTAATGGCGCTCCTTTGGTCGCCTCAGATTGTGATAGCTGAACAATTATCGTCGGATGATGTTGATTATGAGAACATCTCGGTAAGAACAGCCAATCGCATGATAAGAAAACAATTTTCATCAGATCTGGCTATTATCGATGTGAGAAGCAGAACTGAATGTGCCGTTACCCATCTACATAATGCAATAGTAATACCACATAAGGAACTCGAAACTAGAATAGGGGATTTTGAGGAGTATAAGAAACATGACATTATAGTATATTGTAGATCCGGATATAGAAGTATAGAAGCATCAGAGTTTCTGGCCGATCATGGTTTTGTGCATGTGCATAATATGATTGGCGGAATACTTGCTTGGATAGATGCTGGGTATAGCTTGTATACAACCTCCCATCATGCAACAGTAAATATTATTGAGGGAAACATTAAGTTACAGATTGAACCTGCTCTCTTAGACCCAGTAGATTGCGGATGTAGGGATCAGAATCAACCTCGCTTAATCAATAGTATGCCCACAGAGATTGTTTCTACTGTTATGCAACAGGATTCAAATCAGACTCGCATGACGCTGTCATATTTACTGAACGGGGAAACATATGAAGTGACTATAGTTAGAACTCTGATGTGGAACTACATCGAACTTGGAGAGGATTTCAACAGAACAGCAAGCCTCACATACACAGAATCTATGACAGAAGACAGTTCCTTCAAATTCTATCAACTTCGGTATCAAGTCAAGCATACAGATTCTGTCTTTGTTGCTAGTACCCTGTTGACTCCCTTCGATTCTAGAACCTATGGGAGTGCTTTCACAAGTATAATGTATATACCAGTGGAGAAATCTAAAATTACCACACTTGAGATTGTGGATTTCAATACATCGGCCCTACTATCACAGCAGTATTTGGCCTATGGCAAAGTCGCTAACAAAATTGGAAAAGCATACGAGAAAAGCGATGATGAGATGCTAGTACAGTTTGGTGAAAGGTATCAGAATATCGAGAAGGAAAGCAAAACTCTATCCAGACTCATTAGGACACAGTTAGAAGAATATGACAAACTTACTCAGAATATCCATGGATCAATAATAGATGGTTTTTGGGAGTTTTTCTGGTGCGAGATTGCGTTCAACCTTGCGGTTGCAGCAGGCTGCGTTGCTGCTTGCGTGGCATATCCACCGTTCTGTGCCGTTTGCGTGGCAATTCTCGAATACATGGAAGCTGTACATGTTGGCTGTGCTCTTGCATGTGATTTCTTCGGATGCGAACATTGGATCTGGTAGTAGAGGTGCTAAAAATGAAAATAGGAAAGATGAGTACTGATGAGATGTGGAATGTACTAAGAACACATCCATTCCTCTTCGCTTTTGGAATTTACATAGGCTTAGCAATTGGGCAATGGCTGGGATTCAGCCTAGGATACATTACATTGATGAATGCGGTATTCTTCACGGTCGGTACTCCTATCGTGTTGCTTGGGGTCTGGCTCATCAAGAATACTGCATATCGAATGACCTTCGAGAATATGGTGATAATAATAGGAGGTAGTCTGGCACTGGGATGGCCCATCTGGATGGGCTTTAACTATCTGCTCTATGTTCCAATATGGGCCCCATTCCACGGCAGTGCGGGACCATTGAATACAGTAGCTTTCGTCACAGCTACAATCCTCGCATATGGCTGCGCAGCGTATATAATGTTTAGACTGCAAAGGAAGAGAGGTACGGATTATCAGTCTAATCTTGAAAGACCGGACTAGTAAAACTAACTGAAATGCTGAGGATGGAGGTACTGCTTTTCTGAGGCTCCGCCCAAATTTTGGCACCTCTAGGTAGCGCAGGAGCCATACGTTCGGTCTGCTCGCTCTCCAAACAGCAAACAATACATCAAAACGGTGAGATTGAAACACTAGGCTGTTCTGATTATCACCGTGAGTTTTGTTGTGAGTGTTCCTGTTGCGTTTTCATTTTCACTGCCCAGAAACATGATTCCCCACAGATATGTCCCGTGATTTTGCCCCAGATTATAGAACCCACCAACGCTTCCGGGATACTCTTTTGAAATCGTCGAAGATCCACTTGCTAAGGCATCCCTTTCGCTCTTGTTAAGCGATTCAAATGTGTCAATTGAAATTTGAGAAAGGATACGATAGCATTTGACTTCTTCAGGGCTATCATGCCAGTTTAGGATTTCCACTTCTATGCTGTACCAGTTGTATTCTCCTGCAGGAGGAGACCCAAATTGAATGCTACCGTATCTCCACACATCCAGGTTTAATCTCTCACCGCCTGATGGACTCTGATACAGTATGTGGATACTCTCCTCTCGCTCCCGAGTTGCTATCAATCCATTCACCATGGGAACAAAAACAACGAATAGAATCAAACAAGCTGCGACAAGCTGTCTTTGTGTTTGCAATGTATTCTGCAAGGATTTCACGGTGCGCTCGTTTGTAGGAGGTTGTTGCTCTCCGGATATCTCTGTTTGTTCATCATAGAATTCTGTATGACGAAGATACCAGATTCGAACACTACGAGTATGCGCCCGGTGAGTCCCAAGCAACAACAACAGTGAGAGAATTGACCAGGCAGCTACCGGTGCTATCAAGTCAACAGGGGCTAATGGGATTCCGAATATCATTGCCGACGTATACGGATTCGTCCAGAGATCCGGAAAGGTTGGACTAGGAATCCCTGATGCGAAAGCAATCGCAAGAAATCTATGGAGGTGATAGAGCGACCACAGAGGGAGGCCAGTTTCGGAGTGAATGTCTGGTACTGTTCCAAATATCACCATCATAGCGAAGAAGAGAAAGAAATTGCATGCAAGTGCCAGCCGCCAGTCGTCCAGTGCAGTAGTTATACCGGCGGTTAGAATTGTCACAAAACATGATGTTATCGATGCAGCCAAGATTGCCGCAGGCATATATGGCAACAGGCTGAGAAAGGATATGTGTGAATATCGAGATAGCGTAATTTCGAAAGAAATGCATGTCCAGATGAACATGACCGCGAAGTTGAGAAGATACAGACTCAGTATTCGGCCGGGAAAATCAGCCATTTCGCTCAGAGATGTTTGTTGTCCATCTTCTGACGGATCTTTTCTTCCTAGGGCAGTCATGAAGAGCGCTGAAGAGAGGATGAAAGGTATGCCGAGTATGTAGATTGTAGCTGAGGTAGTAGCAGCGTAATATGCAGCACCAAAGGTTCCTGCCCAATTCGGTGCAGAAAGTCGGCTGGAAAAGATGATGGCTACCGCACTCCCGAGCGTATAAACTATCCAGTATCTTATCGAGATTGAGAGTAGTGCATGCTTCATGTCTTGGAACAGAGTAACAGTCTTGCTCCACATAACTTCCTTATCGATACCGCCCATTGGTATTTCCTGCCCTCAGCTTACGCCAATTGACCAGTAGTGTTGAGAAAGTAAAGATAAGCGTTGTGGGAAGTCAACTAGGTCTCTGTAAAGGATTAGCATCATCCTTATACAGAAATAGCAAGATTGTGCCTTGGCGCTCCCCAAATTACACAAACAAAACAAAATAGATCCTGAGCACGGAGATACTGTTTTCTCTGAGGCTTCACACCAAATTTTTGCAACTCTAGGTGCAGCACGATCTACAATTTCGGTCTGCTCGCCTCGGACAGTAGTAGCGGATAGAGGCGATCATAAGATAGATTGGTGACTCGGGACATGTCATTCTTAATGTGGAGTGTGGGAAATCCTACTCTTTGGAATTTCTGTATATGATTAGCCTGTGAACAACGGTACCAAGCAAACCGATAGCTGTCATAATCACAGAGGGAACAAATAATCCTGTATGGGGATAAAGTCGGTTCATATCTAAGTCAATATACTGCGTTTCATTGGCTTCACTTATTGCGAAAATTCCGTATTGTCCAGGCATATTCAAGTGGAAGACTCCCGAGCAGTTGCGGGTATCTTCCAGTGAAACCAAGGTCGATACATTATCGATATCGTGTGTTTCTATGAATCGCATCGTATTCTCATAATCCAAGACGTAAATTGAAATTGTTTCATTGATTTCAACTCTAAGGTCATATCCCACAGGTCCTGCGAATCCATAGATTTCGCCTTTCGCCTCATTAGGGTCAATAGGCCCCTCTATTTTGGGATTATAGTACATAAATTCGAAGGAGCTTAGAATCAGGAAGCTAATCCCGATGAGGATTAATAGATGCCCGATTGTTTTTAGTTCCATCATTCATACCTCCACGTTCTTGAATATGATTGTAGCAACAACCAGAAGCATCACACTCAAACCAAATGATAACCCGAGTGAAACGAGTACATCCCCGAAGTTGAAATCTGACATCCAGTTATAGAACGTGAAATTCGCGAACCCCAAGGGATCGAGGAACCGTCTAATCGTATGGACAATCTGGGGAGAATTCTCCAATAATTCGCGGTTTGTTTTCACATAAAACACTCCGCCCCAGAGTGAAAGTCCACCAATGGCTGTCGCAAACGAGTTCCGGGATACAACAGAGATAAGGATCGAGGTTGACGTGATCACGAACACAGATGCCAAGGCAGAAATCGACATTATTGCGAAATACTCGATTCCAACAAATGGCAGATACCAGATGTTAATCCATAGAAGAGTTGTGAAAAGTGGGAATAGAAATGATAGTGCGATAAGAACACCGCTTTTCACCGCCAGATAGCGGACTCGCCCTATAGGAAACGTAAGAAGCGTCCTGAAGGTACCATTCTCGAAGTACTTGGAGAGCGTAAAAGAAACCAGCAGTGGGAGTAGGAATGAGAGTATAATCACACAGGTCTCCAAAGAGAATGCATGTGCCCTTCCTGCAACCGATGCGA
>WJIL01000032.1 GCA_014730275.1 Candidatus Lokiarchaeota archaeon
AAGCTGGCTGTCTCGTATCGTACCCCAACAAGGTCGCAATGGGTGTAACCAATTCGGACCGGCTCATCGCTGAGTTTCATAACAGCTTCGAGGAGTGAGGTATTCACGTCTTTTGATAGAGAGGATAGTCTGAAGGTGAGTTTCTGACCGGGATGCAACCGCCACAGGTGCTTAGACATCTGTGCTTGCTTGGAGAATCTCACCGGTGCAATGGAGTAGGGCCGCGTGGATTGACCGTCATGAAGAGCATTAACAACCTCTGGGTCCACTTGCTTGAGAAGATTGAGGAACGCCCCACGGATGAGGTGTCCTGTGAATTTGTTCACGCGCCCTTTCTCGCTGGGTGTTATATCGAACTCGATGTTCAGCATATCAGAAGCGCCCATCTTTGGATGCTCAGTCATCTTGTCGGACTGTGTCATGAATTCTCGCCCTCTTGGAATTTATCATATGCAGCCAATGCTACAAGAGCGTTTCCCCCGAAGTAAACCCTTCCCCCACGAGATCCTCCTACGACCGGATAGGAGGGTATACGCCAACCGATTTTCTTCGCTGTTGATTTATCCACTATCGCGTAGAGCTCATTCTCAAAGAGATTATCAGCAACTTCTTCAGGATCTCGGAGTCCATCAAATCCGATATCAGTTCCGAGGAAATCTTTCGTATTGATTCCTACAACTGGTGCAAACGGAATCTTGTTCGGTAGGGCATCATATCTCATCTTAACGAAACGGGATTTATCCTTCATGTAGCCAAACACCTGAGATATGCATACCGGCCTATGATAGCGGACATGAGAGCTATACTCTGCCATCAGGTTATCAATGGTTGATTTCTGATTGTCAGTATCAAGTTCTCCTTTGGCTGCATAAATGTACTTCTTCGCATCGTCGTTGTCGTTACCGAACAGTTTGTATTTCTGGGCTCGTCGCAGGATTCGGTACAGCGGAGAGAAATACACCGGGAATAAACCTCTGCGCTCCGCTACGTAGTCTCGTACCAGGGCGCTTGCATCTGTACTCCGTAATGTGACAAGTGTGTCTGCTGATTTCTCTATATGCTCCTTCCATTCGGGCTTGATGCTGCTAGTATCGGTTTGAGGATATGCTTCATCGAGAAACTCCAGCAATTCATCCTCATTCACATAGGTTCCGCCTGCGGGTGTAGCTGAAATCATATCAACCAGATTGCTGACGAAATGCTCTGCTTCCATGCGGGCATATGGCGATTCAAGATACCATAGCCCTGGGTCCTCGTCGGAGAAGCCATCCTCTATGTATTGCATCATGTTGCTTCTTGATTTGACATCCTCCACATAGGTGTCAAAATATCGGTAAACATACTTAGGAGCGAAAAGCAACGCACGGCCGGAGCGGTGACGACCAACACGACCAATACGCTGAACAGCCGAGGATGCCGACCAGGCCTGAAACAGAAGATACGACGTGTCGAAATCAATACCAACTTCGATTGCACTGGTTCCCACAAGAACGAGTGCCGATTCACGTTCGCGCCTGATATTTTGCGGTACCAATCCGTGGCTTTCTTTGATCTCTCCATCTTCGAACTCTTCTGATGCTAGAAGCATCTCGGTGAGGGACCGGGCATCGATGACGGAGTTCAAAATAACGCAAGCAGGGAGATAATCACTTGCTTTGTTTTCTTCTCTCAAAGTGGCAAGTTCATCTCTTCTTTCTATCAGGTAGTCCGCCATTTGTTTCAGGTCATCGTCATTTTCTGGGAGGATTGAGAAATCGACTTCATGGATGACTTGCCTTCCGCTGTCTGCTTCCTGTGCGGTTACTGGTTGGGGCGTCTGCATGTCCGAAGCAGCAGCCACATGGTTCAGATAGCGCTCAAGTCCTGAGTGAGGTGTTGCAGTCATGAGCAGAATTCTCGAGAACATTCCAAGAAAGCCAGCAAAACATAGGTCAAAGTACAGCGCTGACAGTTCGCGAAGTTCGTAGTAGTGGAATTCATCAAGCACAAGCGTAGAATATGATCCAAGTACGTTGAGTACCCGAGCTGCCTGCTCATTGTACCTTCCACGTCCGTACTTGAACCTCAGAACAAGGTGGAGTGTATCGGGATTGGTAAGTATGAATTTTGGCTTGTCTTTGAGTGGAGGACGGAGGTTGTCAGCCAGCGCTTTGCTCTTTGATCTGTAGTCTTCCTCGGTTATCAGCCGGCGCATTTCAGCAGAATGAACCCGTACAATGTCTGGCTCTTCAACTCCCAGCGCCCTGCAGGTTTTTCTGATGCTCTGCTGCTGATTATCAATCAACTCATTTGTCGGGTACACCATCACTGCTCGCTTTGGTGATGATTCGACAACTCCCATAACGGCGATTGCTGTCTTTCCCATTCCAGTTCCAGCGTGGATTTGAAGCAGGCATTTATCTTCGGTCCTGAGCTGTTCAACAGCATCCGCCTGGTATTCGTAAAGATTGAATTTGCCCATCACTTCATCTGAGTGTAACAGATGGACTCCAGGGATCTTATACTTCAGCTCGGGGGTTTCATTACTGGCCATTCAGTTTGCCTCGGCTCGGAGATGCTTCGGAATAGGTACCACGGTTCGCTCCCCGTCGTGTGTGAAAGTAATATGAGGGGCTGTAACTTCCATGCTCATAGCGACGGGGGTTGGAAACATCATCGTCATGTCAGCACTGTCAACAATGTCGTTGGCTGATAAATCGAGAAGATTGAAACAGACACCCGTTTGAATAGGTTGCTCCGGTTCGCTCTCGATAGACTCAATCTCAAGCTCCGTTGATTCGATTTGTGATATACAGGACTTCTTGCCAACTCGTACGTATGGCGGGATATCGCCTTCTCGCGAGAATACGAGGAATTCGAACGTAGAGGACTGCGGAGCGATTTTCCTGTTTCTTCCCATGGCTGGGACATTGTAGTTTGATTGGGTTTGATTCGTTCTGGTACAAATCGCATTGTAGGTGTGAGTCACAAAGCGAGGTGTGTCATTGGGAACTGCTGGTGTCGCGTAGTTATCGAAGGTCTCCAGTTCATCGTAGTTCGGTTCGTAGCCCTTCACCATGACATGGAATTGGTCCGCCAGCGCATATGTTAGCGCGTAATTATGGATGACCGGATCGATGCTGGTGAGGGTATTGAACTCCTTTGATACGAAGAATAGGAAATCATCTGGGATGAGGCTACACTTGAACAAACGGAGCTCGTCAACCGTCACTGTCTGTACCTTCCGTTATTATCCTTCTATGGTTTTACGGAACGCCAGAGCCTTCTCGTACATGCCATCTATCCAGTCTTCTGTTGGAGAGCTCTCTTTGAGTGCCTTCTCAAGTTCTGGGATTTTGTCCTTTGAGTACACCTTGTGAACTCGTGCTTCAGGTAGATCGGACAGGGAAACCTCATGAACAACACCGAAGATGCTATCATAGGTAAGATCTGCATCGTCGTTCTCTGCAACAAGATTGCCATACGTGTCCATTGTCAGCTGCAATGCCGAGAACTCCTCCGTACCGGAAAGGACAAGGCCCAGCAACCGATTGTCAATGACTCCGAGTCCTCGTGTCTCTGCACCGTACCGTGTTGTATTCAACATGGCGTAAAGGTAGAACTTGAGCTCATCAAGAGTCGGCGCTAGGAGAGTAACAACCGACAGGAACGAGGTATCAGGTTTCACAAGCTCACGTTCTCCCAGTGCCTGCCCCGTCTTTGTGGTCTTCTCATTCACGGCATTGAAGGTGATACTTTCCACCACGTCCTCAAATGGCATAACAGAGAAAGCAGTCTGATACAATATTCGAGATTTGATAGAAATATCATCGACTTCGGTTTTGGTACTTATTCCTCCATTCAATGCACATACAGGACAAGACAGACAAAGCTCATCTTTCAGGTAACATTCTTTATTCTGCGGGAATGCCCGGAGAATCTTACTTTGATGTCGCCTTTCAACGGCCTTCTGTTTTGAAGCCAGAATGAGAGCACGCTCAATGACTTCATCACTACCGTCGTATGCCGGTGTGGCCACACTGTTCGTGTATTTATCTGCTTCAGTTCTGAAGGCAGCATAGTCTTTTGTTGTTCGGAGTAGCGCCACACTTGCATATTTGGCAGGTGCAAGAGGGCTGGGTTCTCCGACAAACCAATCTTTCTGATTGTCTAATAACTCAATCTTCACTTGAATTACCTCCTTTCTTCTTTCTAAATCGTTTACTGATTGCAATGAGTCGCTTCAGATACACAGCATATCGGAGATCATCTAAGCGATCCTTCCTCTCACGAGGGCCTACTGTGCTCAGCTCGTCTGCAAGAGTTTTACAGACCTCCAGAATAGGCTCTGCTGCGTCAAACTGTACGTAGTCGCCTTCGTTGAGCTGTTGGAGCTGTCTATGAACTCGCCCCGCAATCGCTTGGATGTCTTCCTCATCTGGAGTTGTGTTTTTCCTAAATTCATCGTATAGAGCATTCATTGGACCCAAGACAGAATGCATGGATTTCGTATATCCACCGGGTCTGTAATACTCATCTAGTATGTTCGATATTTCATCAGCTAATGTTGTCATTTCTCTATCACCTAAAAGAATTGTAAGAATCTGAATTTCACTATCAGTTAGTATGTTCGATTTCTTATCCAGCATAATACGTTGGGCCAATTGCCCGGGGTGAACTTCAAGAGCCCGCATTATCCCGTTCCGGTTTGAGAGGTTTGCATAGAGCTGGGCTCGATGTGCCGCTGCAAGTTTGAGAAAGATATCCGAAGCATCTTCGAGTGGAATAACACCCTTCCGCAAATCCAAGTGTCGGAGAAGGGTAGCAGTAGGTTCAAACTCAACCGCCCCTTTCTTCTCACGGATCGAGATTACGTCAAGTCCGGATATGATTTTCACTCGAACATCGAGCAACATATGAAGTGCCAATGCTTGGATTAGGATTCTCGCCATAACATCTGAGTCAGAACCATCGCTGTCCGGGTATGTTGACATCAGAACGAAGTTACCCACTACATTGCTTGAAATTTCGAAGTAATCACGGTCTGCGGAGCTTATCATCTCCAATCGCTTCTCGAGCTCGATTGAATACTCAAGGAGCTGTTTTTCGAGAAGCCATTTCACTGTCTTGGCTGGTCGTCTATCAATCTTTGATAGTGCATTCTTTGCTAGTTTTGCCAGACTGTGAGCATCACTTGGCGAAAGCGACATCTGGGGCATCAGGACATAGGCGTAGCCCTTGTTCTTTCGTAGAATGCCTTCCAGAATGCAGAGGATGCATACGTTGACATTTGCCAGTCTTCTTCCGCCTTGGCCGCCGTTGATGAATTTCTTGGTGCCACTTCCAACACCTGCGGCAATGGCTTTCGTGCCAGGAGCTGCTGTTCCACAGATTGGGCACCGGATATCTCCATCACGAGAGCCCATGGCGTTCTTCTTTGCGCCCTTGTACGTTTCCATGAATTCCTGTGCTATGTGATGATATGTTGAGGGATTGTTCTTGGTCTCTGAAGCCACTTGGTTGAGTAATGTTGGGTGATTGATATCGTGAAGCAGAGCCTTGAGGTAGGAATCCAATTCTGGTGATTCTATGGGTGCAAATTCATTCGTCTCTCCCAAGTCAGGAATCCGGTGAACGAGGTCCTTGTAGCCCTTGTAGATGCTCTCGAGACCCTCCTCAACGGGTAGTGTTGTAAGAGCTCGTGGCGCATGACCATGTTTTTCGAGTCTTTCTGAAACTTGCTTCATAGAATCAGTCCAGAAATCATAGGACATCGGCAATCCTATTTCGCCGAAATCAATTCCAAAAGCATCTTCTTCCGCCTCAGCCAGCTGATTGAGAATTTTCTCTGTTCTGTCGGCTGGAAGCTCTAGGTTCTCTATTTTCCTTCGAAGGGCGTTTTGTAGTGTGGAGATAAATCGTAACAGGATCGCTCGCTTCTGATCGTCTTCTTTTCCAGGTAGATCACTAATAACCGTTGTTCCATATCTGGCAAGTCTGTCCAATGTATCAAGCGCAACAAGTGCGTCATTTGCAATCATCGACCTGTTGATTTGGAGGGCAACGCCACTCTGGAGAAACTCGTCGCTGAACATCTGATTCTCAAGGATTTTTCGAATATTTCGATAGGCTGCTTTTTCTAATTTGTCTTTGTCAAGAGGATCTGTTCCAACAAACAGGCACCCTTCAGGATGAAATGCTATGGGGTCATAATCCTGGTCTTCGAATGCTTGTTGGAATCCCCTATGCAGAATGTAGCTCAAAACCCCGCGTGCTGTCTGAAGTGAATAGTATTCGAAATGAAAATTAGCTTCATCGATTAGAGAGTTGAAATCCTCATGTTGAGTTGCTTTCAGTCCATCCTTTGGGCTATTGCTTGATGCGATCCAATCCGCTAAGCGTACTATGAGACCTAAATTCACGAGGTCGGGAAGGTCTCCCCCTTCCACTTTCCGTAACGCCCTGTGTTGAGATATGGTCTCGCCTGCTCCACGATGAGTCTCAACTACTATAGCATACACTTTGGCTATAATAGCTGAGATTTTGGCTATATCATCGGAGTCCTTGTATGGAGTATCCGCCAGGAAATCGTGGAGTTGCTCTTTGGTTGGCAGATGAGTTACTTTGGATCCGCCTTTCAAAGATTCTTGGAAGGCTTCCTGTTCTTTCCCGAGGTCATGAGCAAATGCTGCAGCCTGCAGAAGCGATATGGTTTCTGAGTCGAAATCGATTTTCTCAGCGAGCGCTGTTGCGATGCCACTTACCGCTTTTGAATGAGCTAGCAGGCTTTGGTCGCCGGA
>WJIL01000033.1 GCA_014730275.1 Candidatus Lokiarchaeota archaeon
ACGATGTCAAACACAACCCGGTCAGAGAAGAAGAATATCGCAACCATCGCATACCAGTCTACCGAAGCTCTCGGTTATGCCTACGCAACAATCAGGAGATGATCACATGAACCAGAAGAACACAACAAAGAGAACCAACGGACCAAAGAAAGTCATGTCTACTGACGCCATCGCAAATCGGTACTTTGGGAGGTAGAAACGGATGAGTCGAAATATCGAGACAAGCAAGGATTCGAAGCAGCGACCATCCACCAAAGCAATAGCAGACATGTATTTTCGGAGGTAGAATAAATGAACGTCGAGATTTGTTGTTCGGAACAACAAGAGCTGGCAGAAGATCCTGAACAGGACAATGAACCCACCGTAGAGGACGTGCTCGCCCTAGAGGCGACCTAAGCACGTCCATTTTCTTTTTGTTTGCATTTCGAAGCAATTCCTTATCGGAGAGCAATCTCTTTATTGGTGTGATAGTGAGCCTTTGAAGAGGCGAAGACCCATGATTGAGGAGGAAGAGACAACCAGAATCACAGACTACCTTGGAAAATTGGGATCTCGGACTTATTTGATGCTTGGATTATTCTTTGGCACAATCAGCGTAGCACTCGGGTTCGTTTCTTCGCCCTTGGCATTATATCTGCTGATTCTCTCTGCGATTGACCTAGCCCTGCTAATTGTATCTAGTCTGGTCGAGCAGAGAATCAGTCGCCTTTTAGTCGGCAGCGTTTTTGCACTCGCGATATACTATGTATGGTCTCTGCATGCTTCTCTTGCATATGGGTACCACCCCCCTGAACTCACTTCCAGTTTGACTCTGGCTGAACAATACAATGTATATTCTCTCGGCATGCTGGGCCTAGGAAGTATCATGTTCGGAGTTGTTGAAATCGGTATTGAGCAGGTCCAAGGACGTATTTTGCGGGCTATTGGCCTAGCAGTAATAGTACTTGGTTTTCTTGCGATATACTTCGCCGGGAATGCTGCGATAGCACAATCAGAAACAGCTGCCTTCTCTTCAAGCATTTTCTTTTCGATGGTATTTGTGATTCTTTCTTCTGTGGCCTCATTAGCGGATACTCTGAAACATACACTTGACTCCTTAGGATGAGTTCCTACAATATTACACAGCCAGCAATCAATCCGCGCTATCGCTATCATTAAATCTCTGATGTGAACAACGCGTTCTAGTCAGAAGAAGATGGCCCTCATGGTAGAAGATTGTAAATCAGCTGTTGTAGCAAAACCAAATCATCCCATTGAAATTCGAAATTTCGAAATTCCCAAACTTACCCCTGGTTCGGTTCTGCTGAGGGTTGAGCGTGCGGGTGTATGTGGTACTGATGTGCACCTTTGGCATGGACAACTGTCAGGCGTTCCATATCCGCTTATTATGGGTCACGAGGCTGCAGGAACAGTCGAAAAGCTTGGTTCGGATGACATACATGACCTCGATGGAAAGAAGCTCGAAGTAGGTGACCGTGTAACGTTTCATGATGTAACGGAAACATGTTACTCATGCTATTACTGTTTGATTGCCAAAGCACCAACAAAGTGTCCTAATCGAGAAGTATACGGCATCACGAGGGACCCTACAAAGAAGCCCTATCTCTTGGGAGGATACAGCGAATATATGTATCTGACACCGGGTACCAAGATAATCAGTATTCCAGATCATGTGTCTTTTGATGGCATAATCTCGGCGGGATGTGCTCTGCCTACAGCTATACACGCCGTGAGTCGGAGCCCACTCACGCATGGTCATCACGTTGCAGTCCAGGGAGCAGGACCGGTAGGGCTCATGATTATGATGCTGGCGAAGATTTCGGGGGCCGCCTCCATCACAGCCATTGACCAAGCTGAAAACAGACTTGAGTTTGCCAAGGATTTCGTTGCTGATTATTCACTCAACATATCCCATACTTCGATTAATGAACGGACCGAATTCCTGAATGAAATGTCAGGAGGTCACGGACCAGACATTGTCTACGAAGCAACAGGAAGTGCCGCCGCTATTCCGGAAGGAATAGAGCTTGTGAGAAATGGCGGGGCGTATACGATATGCGGTCAGTATACAGATAGTGGAAATATTGAGATAAATCCGCACTTGATGAATCGAAAGCACCTAGATATACGAACAGTCTGGGGCTCAGAAACGGTACATGTTTACAAAGCAGTCAAAACGATTGCAGAAAACCGGAATCGCTTCGATTTTGAGAATCTTGTAACGCACAAGTTCCCACTCGAAGAGGCTCAACAAGCCTTAGAGGCGGTGGAGAAGCATATCCCGATGAAGGCAGTTCTCACGCCACATTCCTGATGAAGGAACTAGGGATTGAAATTTAGAATCCGTTTTTGTACCAAACTGATTAGATCATCAAGAGAAGCCAATTCATTCATTTCTTCGGCGGTTATGAAACACTCAAGATCTCCGTTTCTTTTAACGAGAGCAGATGGGTAGTCCGCCCTATCAAATGCATATTTATCCTCAAATTCGTCTCTATGAAGAAACTCGACTGGATAATCCAAGTCCTCTATGAACGATTTCCATTCACCTTTCATTCCAATGTTTCCATATGTTACTGCACAGAGATTGCATTCATAGGTCTCGGGCGAGACTATCTTATGGACAAAGTCTTTGGCTGTATTTATCAATCCACTGTCAGCATTGTATATGAAAAGAAGCTCAATAGCACTCATGACATTCCCTATCATTTTAAGGAATATAAGATTGAACAAGTAGTAGAAACCAAGAGCCAATGCTTGGTCTTCCCGAATATTTCAGAACAACGGACAGGTCGATAATCTATGGGCACCAATTTGCGGGCTATATGTCCAATCAACAAAATCGAGATTCAGAGTTTATCAGGGAGACGTCTTGCTGTCGATGCACACAATCATCTATTCCAATTCATAACAGCAATTAGAACTCGCAGCGGAGAACCAGTCAAAGACTCGGGGGGGAGATCAATTTCTCATCTTCTGGGTCTACTGCCACGTACAGCCAATCTAATCGATCAGGGCATAAAGCTGGTCTATGTCTTCGACGGACTAATGCCCGAATTGAAAGCCAGAACGCTTGAGGAACGCAAGAGTCTGAAAATCGAGGCAAAGAGAAAATACGAACAGGCAAAGGAACGAGAAGATATCGAAGAAATGCGGAAATATGCAGTGAGAACATCTCGATTGACACCTGAGATCGTTGAGGATTCAAAGAATCTCCTGCAGGCGATGGGGGTCCCCATTGTCCAGGCGCCCGCTGAGGCTGATGCTCAGGCTGCCTATATGGTCAAGAAGAGTGACTGCTACGCAGCAGCATCACAGGATTACGATATGCTCTTGCATGGCACGCCAAGGGTTGCTAGGAACATATCGAAAGCTAGTCGAAAATCAAGAGGGTTAGAACTCATAGTTCTTGACGAGCTGCTGGAGAATCTGGACATTACCCAGAACGAACTGATAGCATTGGCCATGTTTGTGGGAACCGATTACAATCCGGATGGAGTGAAAGGTATAGCTTTCAAGAGGGGGCTGAAACTGCTCAGGAAGAACACTATCGAGGAGGCTTTTCGGAAAGTGGCTCCTGAACTGGAATGGCGTCCAATAGTAGATTTGTTCAAGAACATGGATGTGAATGAGAGCTACTCAGTGAAGTGTAATCCGCCTAACAAAGATGCACTCTATGAATTGCTTGTTGAGAAACATGGCCTCTCAGAAGAAAGAGTTGAGAAGCGAGTAAATCAACTACGACGAAATTATCAAGGTTAGATACGAGGTTCGTTTGCGGAGATTCAGGCAATCTTTGCAATGGATATCGCAAAGGGGTAACTGAACCATTAATAATTCACTTTTTACAAGATACCGGAACCATATATGCCATCAACGAAGGTAAAATTGCATCGCGTAGTATCCTGGCTTCTGGCTCTATTTGCTCTCGCCACAATAGCAACAGGCTATGCGCTCTCTAGAGGGTGGTTACCTCAAGCCTACTATACTGTGTCTCTAGTGCATCGAACCTTCGAGGTTTTCTTTATCGGACTCTTCATTATCCATGCTACTTTAACGCTCAAGTATTACGGAATAAACTGGTCAAAGGCACTTCGTGGAATCAGAGAAGGCAAAGCAAAACAGATTAACTTCTTTCGAGTAGTTCAAAGAATTTCTAGCTGGTTCATAATTGGATTTGCTTTTCTAGTCATTCTCGCAGGCTTGAATGGGCTTGAGTCCTTTGCTATCGGTAGTCAAGGAATAATTCCATTTGCTTGGCATCGCTTCTTCGATTTCTTTCTCATAATTGCGATTGTAGTTCATGTTGCCATAGGTACGAGATTCGCCATGATGAGAAGGCGCATGAGGAAAGATTTGGCCAACGGAATAGTAATCGGACTCACTCTATCCCTAGTTTTTGTTGGCTTTGGCCTGAATATTACAAGGGTTGGGAATGGGAATGGTCAGCAGAATGATAATGGTACACCGGATCCATCTGAAAGTACACTAAGCGAAGTAACCATTGATGGAATAGTATATCGATTCAATAGCACCATTGTAGAAACTGTCCGTCCGGATATATTTCTCCCAGGCAGCTTCTCAATGTTCGATGTACTTGTTCATGTAGCCCAAGATGATGACGTCAATTTAGAATATCATTTCAATTCTTCGATGAATACTCATGTAATAGATTCGCTCAATGGACACGAGCACTGGTGGTACAGGGCGCATTATTCTGGAGGGTGGATGGAGGACAACGTCTATCGCATGGACCACTATATCTACAAAGAGGGGACGACACTTGTCATCTACAAAGAAAATCCAAATCGCATAAGGCGAATCTACTCAACCTATGTGGAGGAAGTGATACGAAATCAGGGAAATGATGGCCAAATCATTATTCCAACAGTAACTATCCAAAGCAGAACCCAGGATCTTACGTTCTATAGTGTGAATGTAACACCACATAACCTTCGCAATGAAACTCTCCAAGATAGCGTCATTACAGGCATAGATGTAATCATGTCGCTAGGTGATCAAGGGAAGCTAACATATGACATTCAATGGTATGAGTCAATAGGAACGGCTGACATTGTAAGAAATTACTATATTGTACGCATCAACGGAGACCGAGCCGCTGGTACATGCGGATTCGTCTATGATTCAGGAAATCGGGACTACTTCGGTTTCAAGGGAAATCACATCCATCTTCCCTCTGATGTTAGGGTATTGAATTCACCTGAATACATGCGCTGGTTTTGGATCTGTCTTTAGTCCAATCCACCGAAGAGGACAAAACGAAAAGATGTGTATGGGATTTAGAACACGTGTACCAATTAATTTCGTTCAGTCTGTTGAACGGGTAAAATCATTTATCCAGTACAGTGTTGGAGAAGATGATGACAGGTCTTACCGTCCATTGGAAGGGTCGAATGGCAACAGAAGAGATTGAATTTGAGCATGCTCACGAACAAATCTTGCTTTCCGATAGGTTGGAAAAGATGAGAGAGGATATTTGGCGCAAAACTGTACAAAAATATCCGAATTCCTATGATGGTGACATCCTCGTTCTTGATGCTATTGCCACCAAGAAACAGAAACTCATGTTACATACAAAGGAAATCAAGTTCTCACGCGTTCTTGTTCTTGAGAAGGTGGGAAAAGGTCTGGGACAATATGGTACAATGGGTCTACAAGTTGCTGTTTTCTCGAACAACCGACAATACCTCTTGTACGGAGAGCGGTCACACACAGAAATGTACTGTCCAGGTCTATACTCCCTTCCAGGTGGTATGTTAGAGGTTAAGGATGCCAAACAGAGCTTTGACTCGGCATGCATGAGAGAGCTCAAGGAGGAGGTCTCGATAGAGGTGAGAGAGGAGAGACACCTTACTGGAATAGTGAAAGACCTTCACTCAAGTGTTGGAATCACGTTGATTGTCGAGGGGGTAGCCAGAAAAAAACCACAGGCGGGAGAACAGGTACATGGAAATGAGGAATGGAGAGAGAGGATGCTAATGTGGCATGATATTGATTCTTTGGCCAGCCTTGGAGAGCCTAAAGTTCTTTCCGGGTTGCTCTTTCTTAAGGAGGAAATTCCTGAAGTTCAATGATATCCAAGATCGCGCCGTCTCGCTTCTTCATCGAATCCCTCAATTTCGGAGCCATCAGCCCGTTTCATACCCATAAGACGGGCAATCTTCGCATAGTCTGGTGACATGGGATACTCCGCTTTCATTGAAAAGCGGGTTGGAATCGATCCAGTTCCCTTCTGTTCTAGACCATGTGCCAGTTCACCAATCTTGTCTGTTGGTGCAGAAAAGATGATTTCGTCATCCTGTGTTCCTGCACGTCCTCGATCACCCCTGCAGGGGACAGCTACATGATAGTCTTCTCTAAGCATTGGAGGCACAACGGCATACACACAGGCTGAATGTCCACCAAGTATACTTTCAACGTCCATACCGTCAGAATATGCAGCTCCGAGGAGGAGCTTCGTTAGCTGAGCGGAATTACAGTAGATAACGGCAACATCAGGCTCGAAATTTGCTGACACAAGCGGCGCCGAAATTACCCCCTTGTACTTGCCAACATCAAACCGTGGAAGATTCTTAGCCCAGTTAGAACCAGCTTCCAGTGATGCTACACCAGTGGGATAGCGATTGTGGCCTTCAAGGAAATACTGGGGTGGCTCTGCAAGACCAAAGCCTATCACAGGCTCGGGACACCACATATCTTCAAACAGCTGCGCCACAGTCATCCCAAATCGTCTTGACAATGCAAAACATTGGCAGGTCGAAATACATGAACCGAATTCCTCTGTTGGACGCTTTGCATTAGTTGGGATTTCAGATTCGTTTTCCAGCATCTTGATTGCTAAAGGATCGCTTATTGGTCGTATAGCCGCTACAATCCGCTTTCCATACGCATTGAATTCGTTCAAGAGAACACCACTATGTATGGCATATCCATGAGCAGCATAAAACTCTGAGGTCTTTCATATCAATGGCAATAGTTGGCTATTTCAGCTCGAAGTAGGGGTCATCAATTTCTTTGATTTCCTCAAACCCGACATCATCCAAGATTTCGGTCATCGCTTGAGCGCCATGTATCCATTCGATGCTCATTTTTCCGTCTTCCTCCCTCAGCACAACGTCAGGCAAATCGCCAAAGAGATTATGATCCGCCTCAAGGACATCCTGGTATGCTCCAGTGAGTGCTACGAGGAAGTAATCCAAGTTGTTTACATCTGTGACAGGAATTCCAGTCGTTGAATTCGACTTCGAAGCGGTCAGAGGTCTAACATCCTTTGTAACAAGTGTTCTGTCCTCGCGCCTTCGGATAACAAAGGGAGAAATTTCGCCATCGCTATCACAGGTCAGATCAGCCAATCGAACAGTTGTAGCTGGTTGCCTATCGTGGCCGGAAATAGGTATTACCGGAAAGTACTGATCCACCAGGACAAAGTCAAAGCAGCTGTTAAAGACACTGAAGTTACCAATAGCGACGTAATCAGGAACAAAAAGCCATTCATGGAGTTCTTCTGGTACTTCTAGGTTTTCTTCAACAACTCGACGTCTAACCAATTGCTTGAACAATGCAACGCGTTTTTCCCGGGTATGTAATTCATCAATATTCCCGGTAGGAGCCGCATGCTTCAAATCAGTCCAGATATCGTATAAGGTTGCAGTATTCGATATCTGCTCAATCTTTTGTCCGAAATCCTTCATTTCTGGACTGCTAGCATCCACCTCTGGAAAGACACTCCGAACATCTACAACTTTGACGATGATTGCGGAAGATTTCGCGGTGACTGCACGGCCAGCTTCAGTCATGATGTCGGGGTGTTTGTTCGCACCCTCTTTCTCACAGACATCTTGAATCGCATCAAGCATCGTATTTACGAAAACAGAAATCGGGTCCTGTTCAAACAGACTCTCGTAATCAGCAGGTACGCCTCCCCCGATGTCTATCGCACGTAGACCTGTCAATCCGCGTTTGCGAAGAGAAAAGAAGACTTCAGCCATGAATTTCCCATAGTCTGCCATATTTTTCTCCAAGTTCGTGAGCTGGGATCCAAGATGAGCATGAATAGCGCGTACATCTTCCCCTAAGGGCGAATCCGCTAGTATGTTAGCCACTTCAATCATATCATGAACAGAAAGCCCAAATTTTGAATCACGACCACCAGAGTGGGACCAATGACCACTCGAGTGGACATAGGGCTTCACCCGTAGTGCTAGCTCAAGCTTCCCGGGTATAAGACAATCGATAGCAAGTTTTGCCTCATCGACACTCTCAAGCGATACCAATACGCGGTGTCCTTGCTCTGCTGCAGCGCGAGCCATCTCAAGATATTCCCTGTCTTTGGTTCCGTTGGCAACAATCAGCCGGCTCTTGTCTTCAAAGACCGCTCGCATGATGAGTAACATCTCGCTTTTGGAGCCCGCTTCAAGGCCGTATTCAACATCAGATTCCAATACAGCAGTTACGCAATCGGATTGTTGGTTCACTTTCACTGGATAAAGCGGAATATAATCGCCATTGTATCCTGCAGACTTCATGTAGGATGAAAATGTCTTTCGTATCTTTTCGACCTGTTCGGTAATCAGCTGGGGAAATCGAACTGTAAATGTCGATGTGTAACCATTCTTTGATTTGTTTTCTTCTCTAACACGGTCTATCAAATCCGGAATGGTGATACTGGCATCCTCAAGCTTAATCTCAAGATCCCCAGCCTCATTGATATCGAGGAAGTCAAGATCTCCGCGGCCTATGCCATGGATGAATTTGGCCTCCTCAGTAGACCACATTACTGGTCCTCCTCTTCCTCCTCAATGAGTGCACCCATTAGACCGTCAAAGGCTCTTGAGAGATCACCAATCTCATCTTTGCGTGAGGTTTGTCGAGAGTCTAGCTTGAGCTCAAGGGGTTCGATTTTGCTCTTGGTGAACTTGGCAACAGCAGCTTTTCTAATTCGATCCATTATCTGATTGAGTGGTCCGGTTACTGTCCCTGCTACCCAATAGCCAACAACACCAGAGATTACAATACCAGCCAGTGCCATATACATAATGCGTTGAATAGTGGTCCGTAAGGTTGTCGAAATACGATTTTCGAGTGCTGGAATCGCTTCGAGTACCTCATTAACTGGCACTACAAGTACGCAAATGTATCCCCCTTTCCCAACGGGTGTGTATACTAGGAGGCGGTCCTCTCCTGAGCGAGTATATTCAAGATACCCATCTTGACCGGATGTTATCTCGCCAATCTGTGGAGTTGTTAGCGTATTTCCTTCAACCTCGGCGAAATCGGGTAATCCTTGCTCATATGCTGAATCAGGTACCTCTTCATGAGCAACAACAAGCCCGTCTTCCTGAATCAACGCCGCATATCCGGTTTCGTATACATCGATATTCAGTACTTGGTCCCTGATGTCGCCAATGGTTATGTCCCCAGCAATAACACCAAGCAATGAGCCACTTTCACGATATACAGCTTTTCCGATGGAGATGAGTAGAACCTGATCAATAGGATCGTAATATGGTTCAACGAATACCATATCCCCATAACCGCCAGCAATTTCTGTATACCAGTAATCTTGTGTCGGGTACCAAGGATCGGTATTTCTATCGGTATCGGAGCCGCCTAGAATGCTGCCTGGGTAGTTGATGAACATGTCATTATCTGCAAAGGTGAAATACAGCCACCTGAACTCAGGAATGCGCTCATGGATGGATTTGAATAAGAAATCCATATTCGATACCCGGCCCAGGCGATCAGCATACGAAGACTCATACGATTCATAATTAGAGCTGTTAGAGCCAGGAATATACCAGCTACTGTAGCTCCAAGATACGTTTATGCCGTAGTCAGGATCATATGCTATATCGTCAGGATGAGGACCGTCAGACGAATACTCGAAGAAGTAGTCATAATACGTCTCTCGTGATTCATAGGTATTATCGCTACTGAAGATGTGCTCGATTTCTTCAGCCATGCTTGCTACCATACCCTCTGCTGTCGTTAGCTTCTGATTGATGACATTTGAGGTTGTTATGCCAGTTGAAAGCATATCATCCCGTGCCTGATTCTTCAAGGCGTCAACACTTTGAGATGTAGTTGTATCACCAATAAGATAGCCAAATCCCATCGAGAAACCGGTTGTCAAAGCTATGGATGCGGTTGTTATCACGAGAAAAGTGACCAGCATGGTTCTCTTGAAGCTTCTACCAGATTTTTCGTTTCTTGCCATTCATATCCCTCCTAGAAGTCTACCTCCGTTCCACCCAGCTCGAGCTGAGCTTGCATCTCGTCCTCGATGCCTTCAAACTTCTGCAATATTCCTTCATCCTCAGTACCAGCCTCGGATACTGGGAGGTATTTAGCTCCTTCAATTCGGTCACACATATCTTGCAACACACGCGCGTATTTGGCACTGCACAAGACACCGATGAGTCTCAACTTGATATCGACTCCCAGCCGGTTAGCAAGCCGAACTATGGAATCCTGATTATAGCGGGTAGAAGAGTTGTCTTCTCCA
Source organism: Candidatus Lokiarchaeota archaeon (assembly GCA_014730275.1). NCBI lineage: Archaea > Promethearchaeati > Promethearchaeota > Promethearchaeota archaeon. The sequence goes on from WJIL01000033.1 coordinate 10,526, forward strand.
TCGGTCAGGGCTACAACCCAGCGTTCCGCATTCTCTTCGCTAGCAATTCTTTTGAGAGCCATCCCCAAAGCATCAAAGAAAGCTGTACTCCCGCCAAGCTTCAGTGCATGGGCTATCTGCCGTTTTGCTTCGTGGATATCTTGACCTAGCTGGCTCAATGGGCGCAGTTCATTTACGCGGGTATCGAAAGCAAGGACTCCCACACTATCCTGTTCCTGGGCTACGGATTCAACCATACGTTGCGCGCCAGCAACAGCAGCCTGTATTCGTCCACTCTGTCCCATGCTACCGGACTTATCAATGACAAATTCGATTGCTCGTCGCAATTGTCGTCGCACAGTTGAACCAAGTATTCGTTCAGCCTGCGTTCGAACCTCATGACTTGGCTCACCCATATCTTCTAGAACATCAGCCAGCAAGGAGAGAGATCTACCAGCAAGCGGCCACTCTTCATTTTCCTGAGAGATATTTGCCGCTTCGGTCAAATCGTCCCGAGCATCTTCATACATGTCCATTTCATAGTACATTTTTCCTCGATGGTAGTGGACATAAGATTTTGAGCGCTCGTAGTAGGTTTCCTCAAGGATTGCAAGGGCCTTATCGAACATCTCCCTTGCTTCTTGGAGGTTGTTCAGTGCCATCTTGCAAACACCGATTGTATCATACTGATTCGCCATACCCCTCTTGTTGCTTAGCTTTTTGTTGATATCCAATGCTTCCTCCAGATGACTGAGTGCCGCTTCGTAGTTTTCAAGCTTCGGAGACATCTCGAGAACACCGAAATTGTGTTTGACATCTGCAATTCGAACCTGTGCATCTTTCTCTTCCAGAGTGGTTTCGGCCTCATTCAGCATCTCTTCAGCCATTTTAAGTGCCGACTGGTATCGTTCACGTGCCTGAGCAAGATCGCCTTTCTGTCTGTAAACATTCCCTATGTTCAATTCCGCAGCTTGTATGCCCTGCAGCACCTCGAAATCAACACAGAGCTGCTTCAAACGAATATAGGTCTCAAGAGCCAATGAGAGATTGCCGCGGATAAACTCCTTGTTCCCAGCTCGCATGGAGTCTTGCAGATTCTGTATTGCACTCATCGTCGTTTGGAGCTCTGTATACTTCAAATCCTCCAAGGGTACAATTCCCGATAAATCGCCTCTGCTCATATTCAGTAAGACATCAGTTGCCTGTGCCAATGGCCGGGCCATTTCTTCACCGCGTCTAGTCGCATATTTCGAAGACCCGTAGATTACTGCACCAACTGCAGCCACGAGAACAACTATGATTATTGTGCTTTGAAATGTGATAGTATTCATGAGTGCAGTCGCAGCAGCAACAACATCGGATTCTGGTGTAACAGTACACAGAACCATACCTGTTGTTGGTACTTCCTCAAAGGTGAGATACCATGTTTCACCATTCTTTGTGTATTCAACTTGGCCATTGGTGCTTGTGAGAATCTCTGACTTGATGGATTCGAACGCCTGTGCCTCCTCAGAAGTCTCGCTTCCAAATTCGGCCTCTAGTAGGCTTTGACCTTCCGTATCAAAAGATGGATGAGCCACAAGTCCACCAGAATTATCAATCAGGAAGGCATAACCGTTCTCACTCACCTCTTGGGAAAGAACAGTACTGTTGATTGTATCAAGTGTAACGTCAGCAGAAACCACGCTGACTAATGTACCATTATCATATCTAACAGGGCGGCCCATCGAAAGCACTAATCCTGTTGACGGATCCCCATACGGATTGGTAACCGCAACGCTATCGTTTTCGATTGAAGCAGCATTATTGTACCAGTCTTCTTGGTTCGGATCGTAGTCATCACCAGGCCCATACCAATCCAAGAAGTAGCCTAGATTGTCATACGGATAATTCCTGAAAACGTGGTTGTCGCAGATATCTAAGTCAAATCCCATGTATAACCATATGTAGTCACCACTCATCTGATGGAGCGAGCGGAAAACATTGTCCATGTTGGAACTGGTTTCCAACACATATTCCATATCAGCGTCCCACTGAAATGGATCATCCCCGATGTAGTAGTCACGGGGCATGTAGTAGCAGCTCACATCAAACGAAATACTGTCCGAGGCGTATTCTGGAATGGACTGTAGATTTGGGACTGTATATCCTGTCTCACTCTGTTCTCTGTCAGGATCCCAAAAATACGAGTGTTGGGGAGAAGCATTGTATCGTCCGTTGAAGAGATTCTCCGCATACTCTTCCATCATGTATACGCCGTCGAAATACTGCTGTATCCGCTGTTCAACGAAATCAGCGGTATCAGAAGTCACTTTTTCCAGATTCGCCAATTCTTCTTCGGTCAATGCGCCAGCTGCGTCCATAGTATTTTGTTCCGACATGAAATAGACACTTGTCACCATGTATGAAGCAATCAGAATAGCAGCAATGACAACCGAAGCGCTAAGGCCCCGAGTGACCTTTTTTGTTATTGTCCAATTTTCAAACAAGATTAATCATCTCTTCATTTTCATTATGGAGTTAACAATCTCCTCGATTACACGTTTCATCTCTTCTTCCGAGTCGATTTCGAAAGAAGTAGTATCGATAAACTCGCCGGATATTTTACCTTCATTCTGTAGAATCATGAGTGCACGACGAAGGGTAATAGGATCCAGCTCATGGTCAACATCAGGGTCTGCAAGTGCATCCTGCATTTCTAGAAGATCGGCGAGTTCGATCTTCTTGCCCGAAGTCACATTAGATAATGCTGTCCGAATATCAGTTCTTGATAGAGAGGATGCCACAGCTTTTGGTTTAAGCTCCGTAGCTACAAAAACCCGTCCATCTTCGACAAAGTGACCTGACAAGTGTTCCCGCTCTACCATCGTCTGGATATGATTACGAAGATTGTAAACAGCAGGCCGGGGTAATGAGCGCCTGATTTTCCGGTCAAGATCCCGTAATCGCATTTCGTTGTTCAAGGAAGCTGCTGAAAGAATGATTTCACTGATGAATTCATCTAGGTCTTCCTCCAGCTCCTCGAGTTGTGCACCACAGCTTTCACACACGGGAGTTTCTGGTGAAACAGGAGCACCACAGTTCCCACATTTAATGGCACGTCTGTAAACGGTCTGTTTGGTCGAAGTAATCTCTTGAATGACCTTTCGTGTAACTGAGGGTTTCTCTTCACCAGCTATTCGGAAAATCTCTAAAGAAGGATGACGCGTGGCTACTGCCATATATAGCACGTCACTGCGGGGGTGTCGATCCGCATCAATTGCAAATGGGCGTTCAGAAAGATCTATTTCTTTGACGAGATCTCCCGACATATCCCATATCTTTAGGATGCTAGACTTGTCGCCAGTTGCCAGGAGCTTCTCATCAACTAAATCAAGTACCGTACCTACTCGTACTTCCGCATGCAGGTCAATACGTTTGAGTAGATAGCCGGCTGCAGAGAGGATACTGACAGTACCATCACGTTCAATCACTACGACCTCCAATTCGGGGTCATCGGTCATGTTCTCTAATCGTACAACACTTACCGCAGAAGAGAAATCTCGAGTGAAAAGGGTCATATCATCGTTCCATAATGTGACAGAGCTATCTCGGAAAGCTGCTACGAATTCTTCAGCAAGATCTCCATCTACATCTGCTACATCACAAGTAACAGCAGAGCTTGGCTCAGCTATGCGATAAACAATATCACCTTCGTTGCTCATGACGATGATGCAATCTTTCGTTCCAGCAACTATGTCGTCATCACCATCAGCATCAATATCACCAATTGCGACTGTTCGTACTTTCGAGGAGAATTTCCGTGAACTTCTTTCCCGTCCGGTTGGACTGAAAATCTTGAGATTCTCATCATAGTCGAGTGTGTATATTTCTACACCTCGCTGAATAGTCCTTACGAAAATATCGTAAATCAGCGATTCAGTGCCCCTTGATGACGTGCGAGCTATCTCCATTTGTGGTGCACAGTCCCCCCTCTGCATTTTCACATATAAACAATGACCCAAATAAGCCAGTCAATTGCAGGAATCGGAGTGACCAATATCAAAGCTTTATTGAGGGAGTCTACTTTTTCTGGTTTTTTCGATTGATGAGGCAGCATCGGATTTTGACCCAGGTAGCAATCGGAATAGAGAGGGGTTGGAAAGATTTCTGTAAGAATCCGTTCTGGTGGCTGATAGGTGGTCTTGAAGAAGCGGCATAAGTTTGCGTGCGCTAAGAACCAAGTTGTTCCAGTAGGATTCTATAGTTCCCCTTGATAGTTCCAAATTTCGCGGCATTTCTAAGGATACGTCAAATCCATGACGGCCATAGATTGGTATCCAATATGCCATATCAGCAAGTGTAAACAAATGAGCACTGATGCCAGGATACGTTCGTTCTTCGAACATGACATAAGGCCAGTAGGGCTCTCTATCAGGATGGTCATCAGGATTGCCCGAACAGCTTTCTCGTGTAACAAGTCCAAATTCATTGAGTTCCCTGATATGGGGTCTGATTGAGGGGTCAACATAGCATATCCACGAATCAATAGGCGCTGGTTCCAGTCGACGAGAATCCCAAGTCTCATGAGCCCAGTTCATGAAATGATGAGCCCACAAAGTGGTTGGATAGGCTCCTTTGGAAAAACGGATTCTATACCCCTCGAGAAAACCCATGATTGTGTCTGTTGCAGTAAGCAGTTGTTCCCAATATCGGCGGTAGAAATCCAAGGAATTCCCATCGGAAATGCCTGAGAGGGGGCATTTAAGTCGTATATCACCGGAGGGAGTAAGTCCGATTGACCAGGATGCTATATCTGCAATCGTTACCAAGTGTGGTTCAACACCAGGATAGGAATCCCGACTGATCTCAATCCTGGAATCCCTTTTTTCTTTCCCTGTAACCCCCAAATCAATGCTTGTGACCTCAAGACCCCATTCCTCGAAGAATCCGCTTATGGAATCTTTCTCATCAATCAATAATCAATCCCCCGTTCTTTGTATCAATAATCGTATCTCTACGCCATTATGATAACTAGGAAACTAAGATAAGGCATTCGGAGAAGACCAAACAAAGATGGAACAATCATTATAGCACAACTGAGGAAACTATCTTCGCAACTATTTCTCTCGCCAATTGAACTTGTTCGGATTTGAAACCTACATTCCATTTCCCGCTAAAAAGTTCATCAGTAATCGTCAATACTGCTGCAAATTGAATATCCCGAAATGAGGCAATAGCCATCAACGCAGTGCACTCCATCTCAACGGCGATTGCACCTTGCTTCCTGAATCGGGTAATTTTCTCAAGAGTCTCTCGAAAGGGGGCGTCCGTCGTCCAAACACCTCCTTCGTGATGCTCTATGCTATGTAGTGGTTTTCGTAATTCATCAACCAATTTCTTGGAGGTTTCACATCGTTCGTTTGCTGCCAGGTAATGAAAAGATGTACCTTCCTCACGGATACCCCAAGTTGGAAGGAGGATATCTCCAATTTTGCATTCGCCCGTAAGAGAACCAGCATCTCCAACCATGATAACTTGCCGTATGCCAGAAGCAATTAGCGTTTCCATAAGCATTCCCGCAGCAGGAGAACCAAACATGCATTCATAGACGACGAAAGAGTCGTTCATTACCCCCTGTTGTGAGCCTGCTATTGAAGGAGCTTGCTGACTTCCTTCCATGCTCAAGCTGTTCATGAGGCATCTGAAGGCGGGAGAAGCAAAGCACACTATTGATGTGGAAGCATGGAAATCTACAGCATACTGATTTGGTTTGACAACAGATTCTTCGTCTGATAGCCATTTCATAATACTTGAAGCTGAGTAATTTGCTCATTTAGTGTTTGCCGTGGAACTCACGCCTTCCGTTTCTAGGTTTTTCTTTCGAACCAGAAAATATCCAGGGACCAAGCTTAGGAGAAGGAACATCCAAGCAAGCTGCCATCCGATTCTGTAGTCCCCAACTGCTTCTACGAACATCGCAATCAGAATGGCTCCTATAGCAACCTGGCCGAGATTTGAGATGCTGTTATACAGATTGTACATTGTACCGGCTGCCACTACTGGCGAATTATCCATACTGATTCTCATCTGAGTGGCCTCGTATCCGCCATTCACCAGACCAACGGCAAAGAAGAACACCGAAGCAATCATCGGTATGGTTACATCAAGCGCTAGAATGCTTAGGATGACAACCGTGTACGCTAGAGCTGTGATGGGCAATGTCACTCTAACTGCAATTCGATCACCCAGCAACCCAAATACAACTGCACCAATGAACATCCCTGCTGAGAATATCGCAAATACAATACCAATTGTAGTATTGGTGAAGCCCAGCCCTTCCTCCAAGAATGTTTGTAGTATGCTGAGGATAGCAATCCCTGCTCCTGCGAGCATCTGAAACACCATACAGATCATGACATTTCTCTGTTTCAGCACTCCAGTGTAAGTGCTCATAGGAACTCTCTCAAAATCAGGCGGCAAAGGCCGCTCTTCAAAGAGGAGAACAAGAAACGTCGCGCCACTTACGATAAGGCCAGGTACAGCGAATATTTGTACCCAGAGGTTCTGATCCGCCAACACGCCAACCACTACACCAGCTATGCCAACACCCAGACCACGTGAACCCCATGAGACTCCTTGCATAGTACCGCGTCGTTTGGGTGGAGTGATATCCACAGCCAGAGCATCGATTGTGGCGTCGCTCATACTTGTTCCGAGCGAGGCAAGGATCCCTGACACCAATAGCAGTGGAGTAAAGACAGAATGCAATGGCAGAGTAACCCAGCCAATGACCCCAAACAATCCCGCCATGAAGATATACGGTTTTCTTCTGCCGTAGCCGGCCAATGGGAAATTGTCAGAAAGAACGCCAAATACAATTTTCAGATACCACGGCAACCATATGACCGCTTGCACGACAATCCTTTGGAAGGGGCCTACTGACAGATAATCTAAGAATGCTGTCAGGAAGAACAGAGCCCCCATTGCTACTCCTTGTGCAAAATAGAATACACCTTGGATGAGGAGGTAATAGTCTTCCCAAACGTTGTATTGATTGCCATGGACTTGTTCCGACATAAACAGGGGATATCCATAACTCCTACTTAAGCTGTGGGGGAGTATCCTTAACGAATATTAGCACAATACGTCGAAATGGAGTGTGCGATGAACCATGTCTTTACGAGAGGAATCTATTGAGCTCATTCAGGAACTGGTCAAGAACAAGTGTGTTAATCCTCCAGGAAATGAGATGAAATCAATCAAGAGTGTGAATCGCTACCTACAATCATACGGGATTGAAACTGAGATCTTTGAGACTGATACAAATCGGGGTAATCTTCTTTGCACAATTGAAGGTACGGGACAAGGCCCAAGCCTGATGTTGGGCCCAGCTCATGTAGATGTGGTACCTGTCGAAGATCCATCTAAGTGGGAAGTCCCGCCATTTTCGGGTAAAATCGAAGATGGTTGTATATGGGGAAGAGGAACACTGGACATGCTTTACATAGTTGCAACTCAAGCTGCCGTCTTTGCACACCTATATGATGAAGGATTTCAGCCGAAAGGAGATTTGAAATTCCTAGTCGTTTCCGATGAAGAAGCAGCGGGACAATATGGTGCAGGCTATATGGTTAAGAACCATCCAGATAAGGTCAAAGTGGACTATCTGATAACAGAAACCGGGGGGCATCCAATAGGAGAAAACAGATTCGTATTCGCATATGGAGAAAAGGGGGCGACCTGGTTGCGACTGAATTTCAAAGGAGAAGAACAACATGGGTCTATGCCTTTCAAATCGGAGAATGCAGTTGTGAAAATGGCGGAAGCA
>WJIL01000034.1 GCA_014730275.1 Candidatus Lokiarchaeota archaeon
CGTCTTGTATCCAGCGAGTTTCGCACAACAAGCAGTGCAGGCAAAAAAGGGCAATCTATAGTGTTCACGTTTTCACGGAGAAGGTGTCATAGAATATCGGACTGGCTCAATGAACACGGGGTTTCTTCAGCAGTATATCACGGTGGGCTATCCTATTATGAACGTAGAAAAATTGAGGATTCTTACACCAAGCAACGATATGCATGTGTTGTGACAACCGCTGCACTTGGTGCCGGAGTGGATTTGCCTGCTTCTCAGGTAATATTCGAATCATTAGCCATGGGAGCTAAGTGGCTATCAACTGCAGATTTTGAACAGATGTTGGGTAGGGCTGGGCGGCTTGGTAAACATGACCGAGGTAAGGTCTATCTGGTAGTTCAGCCAGAGCGTAAATATCACGGAGGACAAGATCTGACCGAAGATGAGGTGGCCTCCGATTTGCTGCGGGGAGAAATAGAAGAAGTAGAGCCTTTTGCGAATAAAGAAAGAAGCGCTGAGCAGATTCTTGCCACTATTTGTGCTGCAGGAAACATGGAACTCAGGACTACTGCAAAACACTACAGTCAGCTGCTGTCAGCTTCAGTTCCACCATCCGACGCTCTCAAGCATTTGGTGAAGAAGCGCATGATCCGGGTACAGGAAGGAAAAGCAATTCCAACCGATTTAGGTAAGGCAACTTCCATGTCATTCCTAACTCCTAACCAAGGCATCGAGGTACTAAAGAAATCAGAAAGAATGGAGCCGTTGGAAATAGCTGTCATGCTAGATCCGTTTGAAAACGTCTATTTCAGTAAGAAGGTGCAGAAGGAGATCAACTCGGCGTTCAGAACTCATATGCCTACTCGCTTTTTCTCAGGTGTCTTTCTGGACATAAGTGATGTCGGAAATGAACGTGGCGGTGCGAGTCGACTCTCGCGATGGATGTTTGAACTCTTTGGGCGATGGACTAGAGAATTTTTCAAATGCAAGTGTCCTGATGCTCCAGAATGTGGTCATCCCAAGATAGAATTTGGGACGTGGATTGTGGAAAAGAGAAAAGAAGGTATGAATCCGTCCGAGATAACGCGGAAGCTTCTCAAAGAATATGAGTTGTGGGTTTACCCTGGCGATATGCTTTCTTGGCTAGACACCGTCATTCATAATCTTCAAGCCGTACAGCGCATTTCTAAGGTGGCCGGTAAGACGGACTTGGAGTCAGCCATAGAAGACCAAATCGCCAGGATAGAAAAACCGCTGGAAGGTAGGGACTAGTAACCCATTATGGATTAGCTATCTTGCTGCGGTTTCCCGATTCAAATGATACTCTGATATTTTCCATATCTTCTTCGGTCATACTATCTATGTTCACATCAAGCCAGCGATGTAACTGTTTGCGAAGTTCTTCTTTTGGAGATAGGTTTTCCATAACATCAGTCACATCTTGAGATACTAACTGAAAATGGGTGCTTCCACAACTACAAGCTCCGTCTAGCACCATATCGATATCCGTGCTTGTCTTTCCGCAGTTGCGACATTTGAAAATCATTGAAAATCATCTAGTATCTTCTACCTCTTCTTGTCTCTATAGGGATTGGTAACGCGACCGTAATACTTGGTGGGTATTGGAATCAAAAGCACCACTAGCAGTTCATTTTGAGATTCTTAAAGAGGGGGGCTAGATTTATTTGAATGCAGAAACTGATTCTATATGGGGGCTTAGTCTAATGCCCAAATCCTGTTCACTTTGCAGTACAAAAGCGAGTCTTCGATGTGATCGCTGCGGTAATGAGTTCTGCATTGATCATGCGGTAAAATGCCGTTCTTGTGGCATGATTATTTGCATCAGAGGACTCCGCTTCAGAACCAATTGTCCCACGTGTGGTGAACCTTTGGACATCTGCCCAGAATGCCTAATAAACGGCAAAATTGTTCGAACCATTGCTGGAACCAATGTCTGTGCTGAGTGTGGCTGGAATGGGGGTGGACTAGAACAGCATCAGCAGATAGAACATAATAACACAAACAAATAGAATCACTGCTAGTATCTTCCCTTTTTCTCCGAAGCCCCACACAATTGGAATAGGTCCCAGAAGAACAACCCCTTTGCTTTTCACTTCGCTGTCTTCAGGTTGTTTTCTGGTTCGCCAAAGAATCCCGAGGAAAATCAATACTACTCCTACGATAACAAGGCCTATTGCTATGAAGTAGTAATCTGACGTCAGCTGCATGACTACATTCTCCTCTCGGATTTCGCAGTTGTATCGAATCGTTTACTCGGCAATTTGAATTCCATTAGCTCGTAGCCCCCGACTTCTTGTCCATCCAATGCCCAGAGTACAATCTTGTCATCGTAGATTTCGTAATCCAAAAGTGTATCAATATCTGTTACATGTGACCCGACTGGGAATCTCCATATGATCTCGAAGTCATATGGTGCTGTTTCTTCCTCAATCCACGTCTCAATTCGGTTGAATCCTTCTTTCAGAGTTCCAGCAAAATCAATCAGATAGACTACGCTCACGACTTCTGTAGTGCCCTTGGTGAATATATCCACGTAATTCACAATGGACTTCACCTTCCGCCCGTTGATTTCGACCCTTTCTTTGTCCAAGTAATACTGCATATTACGGGCCAGTTTCTCGGCTTCCTCTCTAAGTAGGTCTTCGTCCCTTAGGACGCTTCTGTAGTAGCCTTCGGGGTCCTCATATTCGTAAGTGAGCATTTCATGGACTTCTCCTGATCTGGATACTGAGAAAAAGGAGTGAGCATGAATAGCTCTTACCATCTCTGATTTGATTCTCTCTAGTTCCTTCATGTCGACCACTTACCCCAGCGGCACGGCTTGAATACCATTGTTACTAAGATGCATTGCAAGAGTATTACCGTTCTCTGTGAAGCAGTATGCCAGACGTGGATTTACCTCTTCAGCAAAGCGGATTAATCCTGGGAAGTCTGTGTGAGCGCTCAGCGGGAAACCTTCTTCTCGATATTTTCCTAATGTCCAACCTGAAAGTGAGAGTACAACCATTTTGTTGTGCAGTTCCTTTGCCAGAGCTCGTCCCAGGTTCTTTCTCACATTCAGTAAGGTATGACGGATGGAGGAGCTTATCACAACTCCTTCTCCTGTGAGGATAGCTGGTGTTTCCTCATCTGTTAGCTTGAGGAATTGAATCTCTTTTCCATGTTTTCTATAGATATCCGAAACCGCGTCAATGCTATAATTCCCGGAGATGGTTTCCATTCCATTCTTGTTCAGAAGTCCTATGGCCTCTTGCGCTTTTCCAAGGGAGTACGCTTTGAGCACGGGAATTTTGTTTTCTTCTTGTAGACGCTTCGTTTCAGTAATTATGTTCTCGTATACTCCTTTTCGTTCTGGAAAAACCCAACTGGGATCTCCATATGTAGCTTCTGTAATGAGAACATCTGCATCGGATGCATGAGCTCCTGTATGAACCAAGCTATCTACTATGTTGAAATCGCCTGTGTATAGAATCGATGGGCCATTTCCAATCTCGATTTTGAACATGCTTGAACCTAGTACGTGACCAGCATTAAGAACGGTGATTTTGATTTGATCAATAGTATATGACTCACCGTAATTCAGAGTGAGCTTTCCACCTCGTACCCTTCCACCCCTTGCCTTGAGCGTATCGAAGGTGCCTGAAGTTCCGACCACGAGATCAGCCAATTTGAGACCTCCCACATGATCCATGTGCGAATGGGAAAGCAGTGTTGTTCCGCCTTCGAATCCCGTGTCAAGTCCCAATTTTCGTCTGCCATAGCGAACAACGAATCCGTCACCATACTTCCTGACACTAACACTTGACATTCTTTCCCCTCCTCAAAGTTATTCAAAGCTCCTTGCGGAAGATTGTGTACTCATTTCGTTCTGGTTGAGTATTCACCTGTCCTTCAATAGATTGAATGAACGCCCTTTGATCCGGAGTAATCATTGCTAATTCCAAGTTTTCAAGCTCCTTTTGTGAAACATACGCTAAGACTTCTTGAGCAAGAATCTCGACATTAATTTCGTCTTCTTGCCACTCTATTGGTCCAAGTATTATTCTGCCTTCTATTCGTAACACTTGACCGGTTGCCACAACTTGTGAATCCGATGATATGACATGAAATGTTGCTACATCAGGAGATAAGGATATCATCGGCACAATATGAGTATGAACGAGATGCCTGTTTTCGGTTGAGGGTGGACTGAATGTACCACCATGTGTACGGTCCGTTGTTATCTTGTATTCCTCCGTTTTGAGGTGGTCCTTCATTTCTATGTCGGGGAAAACAAAGTGATTAAGGGTAGATGCTTTTTCGAACCCTATGTCTTTCAATGATTCATTAGCCCAGGATGGAATGCCGCTTCTCAAAGGGAAGGGGAGGATATGTTCATTTTTCTCGGGATTTACTAAGGCTGTTACAGATTCTATGGACTGGCTGCGAAACCATGGTAGAGACGATTTGATGAGTTGGTAAAGCAAAGACTTTCGGAATTCTGGATCTAATCGCACTGAAACGAGAGCCAAGTCATGGAGAACATCGTTATGATATATAATGCTCCCTCCAATTCTGCGCTCTCCTATTGAGGAAACATAGCAGATTGATTTGGGCAAACGTACAAACCAGGTGAGACGTGCATCGTCTCCTGGCACCTTTGGTTCGTCTCGTGGCAAACTTAACCAATCTGTTACTTCTCCTCTTCCCAATCTTCTGCATAGAACTGTCCTGTTCTGCATTACATCTACCTCGATTCTCGTGCGTTCGGTCAGGTCAGCTGCGGAATAATCTCGTTTCCTATTCTCTCTATCGTCGCTAACTTGTTGCTTCCTATTGGAGAACCCACAACAAACTGATCGATTCCGACGTTTGAAAGCTCTTTCATTCTTGATATGCACTCTTCAGATGTTCCGACAACGGAAAATGAATCAAGCATTTTTCTAGTCACTTTCTTAGCGGCGGAGGCGTAGTTGCCCTGATGTAGGCTACGTTTGATAGTCTTTTTCTTTGCTATATCGATGTCATGACGTTCCAAGACTCTTCTGGAACTACCTGCTACGATGTATGCAACAACGACTTTTGATTCTAGTGGAATATTCTCATCCTCATCAAGAAGGCAAAATGATGAGTAACAAGCCAAGGTAAGAGAATCCATGGCACGGTCAGTTTTTCGGCATGTTTCTGCAACTATACTTCTAGCAGCCTTTACATCCCGAGGATGGCTTGCATTCAAGAGAATCCCATCTGAGAGCATGGAAGCAGTCTCTAGCATCTGAGGTCCTTGCGCTCCTACAAAGATATCTATTCCACAAGTAGAGTCGTCTAAACCCAAGTTTAATCTTGCATTTCTGGTCGAGAATACTGATCCTTTCACACTAACTCTTTCTCCACCGAGAAGACTTCTGATGATTCTTACTGCTTCCTCTACTGCTGTGATAGGTTTCTGCCTGAGAATCCCTATGGATTCAAGAGTAGATTTGTCACCAGCACCTAGTCCAAGCACAGCTCTACCTTCACTCATATCGTCGATTGTTGCAATGGAGGAGGCGATAACACAGGGATTCGTTGTGTAGGGATTCGTTACTCCAGGGCCAAGTAGAATCTTGTTGGTCCGGATGGCGATAGCACCTAAGACGGGCCATACTCCATGGTGATTATAATGATCAGTTACCCACAAATTCCTGAATCCATTGTCTTCCGCGCGAACCGCCAACTCAACTGCTGTTTCAACTGTTGTTTCTGGTACAATTTCCAGGCCCATCTCTTCCATCTCTGCACCTCTAGAGAGCAATCATGTCTCCAGTTCTACTTCAGCCAATAGCCATGTATATTTTCTTGGTAATGGCTATGCTTCTCTTAGAGTATATCTTCTCAATCAGACAGCAGTATCGAAGGGTTTATTCTTTTGTTGTTAACAATCAGTAGTACGATAAAGGGTGTGTTCCAGTGCATTCACTTGTCTTAACACAGGATGGTCTGCAGGTCGCGGATATGCCACGGCCTCCAGTTATGCCGGGGGAAGTGAGAATAGAGGTTCGTGCAGTCGGTGTTTGCGGTACGGATATCCAAATCTGGCAGGGAGAAAAGGAAGCTCCGCTACCATTAATACTTGGGCACGAAATAAGCGGTGTTGTACACAAGAGTTCAGTCAATGATATAGAAGAAGGAATGATGGTTACAACAGAAGTAGATATCCCATGCGGACGTTGTTGGTATTGCAAACGGGGTCATTCGCATATTTGTCCAAAACGAAAAACTCTTGGAATCGACGTCGATGGCGGAATGGCCGAGTATGTGAGTGTTCCTGCTTCATTGATACATCCATTGCCTGAAGATGTGGGCACACAGACTGGTGTTTTTGCAGAACCACTCGCATCCGCAATAGGAACCGCGAAAAGAACCGGCATCAGGGAGAATGAGTCCGTAGCTATTATCGGAAGTGGCAGATTAGGTCTTCTTGTTGCCCAAGTTTATGATGCATATGGAGCCAATGTGTATGTCGTTGGAAGGAACAAGTGGCAGCTTGGTTTGGCCCGGCGAGTAGGACTTAGGAATACTCTACTTGCACATGACGATGACTGGATCCGGGAGATCAAAACTGCAACACAGGGTGTGGGTCCCCGTGTAGTTGTCGAATGCACTGGAACCCCAAAAGGCGCCCAAATGGCTCTTGAAGTAGTCAGGAGTCGAGGGATAATAGCTTTGAAGAGTCTCCATGGTAAGGAAGTCCCACTAAACACCGACAGAATTGTGATGAAAGAGCTGAGAATTGTGGGTTCGAGTCGTGGGCCCTATGATGAAGCTCTTGATATGTTACAAAAAGGAAGAATTGAGGTAAATCGTTTGATATCCAAGGAGTTTCCTTTGGAAGAGGGGGAAGAAGCATTTAGACACTCGACAAAGCCAGAAACCACGAAAGTAATAGTGAGGATATGAAGCTCTAAATGAAACAAAGATTCGACGCTGATCTGCACCTTCATTCTTCTCATTCAATTGGTGTAAGCCCACACATGTCGATTCCCAACATGGCTCTAGCTGCTAGAAAAAAGGGTCTGGACATTTTGGGAACTGGTGATGCAACGCAACCTGACTGGTTAGAGCATCTCAGGAAGAATCTAGAACCTAAATCCGGGTGTTTTAGACATGAAGATATTTGGTTCATCCTAACTACCGAGATTGAGGACGAGAACTCAGTTCATCATCTGATTCTTCTTCCTGATTATGATGCTGTAGAGAATCTGGTCCGGCTTATCGAATCTGATTCTCCAAATGTAAACGATGAATGGGGTGGTCGTCCCCGGGTTAATTTGCCTGCAGAGAGATTGGCGGGAATTGTGAGAGATGTTGGAGGCTTGATTGGCCCGGCACATGCATTCACTCCATTTCGTTCCATATTCAGACAAGGTGAGAATGAGACTTTGCAGGAATGTTATGGTTCCGAAGCTGGAAACATCGAGTTCTTGGAACTCGGTCTCTCTGCAGATACGATTCTGGCAGATCATATCCCAGAGTTACGGTCTCTGACCTACATAACCTCAAGTGATGCCCATTCTCCATCTCCGGAGAAAATCGGACGCGAGTTCATCCGATTGAAAATTGAGAAACCATCCTATCATGAAATCTCGCTTGCCCTCTCTAGGAAAAAAGGTAGAAAGCCTGTAGCAAATTTCGGTTTGGATCCACGATTAGGCAAGTACTACCTATCTTTCTGCCCAAGCTGTAGAAGGACCATAGTTTTGAATACGGATTCCACATTTTCGAGATACGATGATTTGAACATCTACATGCCTTGCGATTCTGTAGATGAGCGAAAGAGAATAGTGGAAGACATTGCCGAGCAGGAAGTGACATGCCCTGCTGATGGAAAAGCAATTCGACTCGGAGTTAGAGATCGTGCCATGGCAATCGGACAAGCAAAATCCCTGTCGCCTCCTCATCGACCACCATATCACCATATTCCTCCGTTGCTTGATTTGGTCGCTGATGCTCTCGGGATAAAATCCCGTTCTTCAAAAAAGGTTAGATTCCTCTATTCGAAGTTGAGAGGGCAATTTGGGGACGAGATTGAAATCCTGATGAAAACCAATCCGGAATTAATCGAGGAGATTACTCCAAAAGTATCGCGGATGATTGACTGTTTCAGAAAAGGTAATATCGAGTACCAAGCAGGAGGCGGTGGGCGCTATGGTAAACTCGTAGGGCCGTGGATGGAATGAAAAGGAATGACTATTGTAAAGGGAACAATTCGTGAAATGCTGAAAAGCGACAGTCGTCGGGTTGGCACGCACAGGTGGTATGCTTTTACTGATTTCGTAGTCCAGAATGAAGAATCAGGTGATACCTATCGAGTTCGGTTGTCTTCAAAAACTATGAAACGATGCGAATTCCTTCCCCGAACTGGAATCGAAGTTGTTCTTGATGGCTATGTTGAGAAGGCTGAATATGGACTGTCTGACTATTTCGTTTCTCGTGTCAAGCATATCAGGCGCAAAGATACTGACGTAAAGAAGGTCCACAAGCTCGACTAATTCTCTTTTTCAACGATTGTATACGCGGGCATACGAATCCACTCTGATTTACATTCTGGACATCTTGAAGGGGTATCTGGTTTGGTTCGGCTTCTGAAGACGAATCCACAATCTCCACAACTGGCTGGCCGCATTAGGAGTTGTTTCCCTTCATTTTGAACGCTTTTGGCTATATGGGTCAAATCCTCATAGATATTCGAGATGCTTTCCAGTTCCAGAATCTCTCGTATGTCGATTGCTGTAAGAGGTTGATCGATTTCTTCAAGGAGCTTTGCGATTCGTTGACGGCGAGTAAGCATTTGTGGAACTCCGTTCCCATCGAATGCATAGTACGCTTTCGTGGATAGTGATGATTTAATAATCGTAGAATAAACGTATTGTGATAAGTAGGTGAGTGCTGAGGAATGCCACAAACGAAGCTCGGTCATGGCAATTCGGAGATTGCCTTTGATGAGCGCGTATGCTCACGCTGCATGGGACATCGCCACCTTTGTGGTATCAATCCATGCCCTCTTCTATTACGAGCAAAAGCACTTGTGGACATTGATAACTCAGTAACCGGCATGAATCTTTCAGGTTCATCCCCACCTTCGGTTTTTGTTGGTGAACATGGCTATCCGAAAGTGAGAATTGGTCCTCTCATACCACCTCTCGTGGGAGAACGGGCGGCTGTCATGGAACGCCCCGATCTCTGGCTTAACAAGAGCATTGATGAGATTATTGGCCTTCGATTCAGCCTAGTACGTACAAAAAGACCCTATCCCGTCGACGCAGCAGTGGACCCTCCACGTGTCCTCAATGAAACACAAGTCATGGCTCTTTCTGATTCTCCTGCGGATTCAGAGGCGATGCTTCTCAGAAGACCACGCTTCAACAGAATCACTACAGGGCGTACACTTCCAGTCGGCCCTTCGGCTCCTTTGGACTCCTTCCGCTTAGAAGATAATCCAAGTGTACCTCGCAAAGTTGACTACATCACATCTGATACTGATCTTAGGGCAGAACGTGGTGTAATGACTCTTTTTGAGGAAGGCATAAGGCAGGAACATCTGACGCGTCTTCTATCGGTTGGTCTACTGGGACAGAAAAAGAAAAGGCGCCTTGTTCCAACAAAGTGGAGTATAACAGCGGTAGATGATATCGTAGGAAAGAATCTTCATGAGGAAATCGTGAAATATCCTTGGATAAACGATTACCTCGTTTTCTCTGACTATGCTTTGGGAAATCGTGTTGTGTTGCTGTTTCTTCCGAGTGCTTGGCAGTTTGAAGCTCTTGAGTGCTGGTTAACAGGCGAACGACCACCGATTCTCTCTGATTATGAATGGCACAAGGGTCGGACAGACTATGCCAGTGATGTGGTTGGTGCGTATTACGCAACTAGATTGCCCGCCTTGGAGTATCTGAGTGACATGAGGCGACAAGCTGGTGTCCTCGTTTTCATGGAGATCGATCCAACCAAATGGGTACCGCTTGGTGTTTGGAGATTCAGAGAGATAGCACGCCGTGCGTTAACTGAATCAGATTCGGAACGACACTCAACCTATCAAGAAGCTGTACAGGCTGTGGCGAAGTACTTACACACTCCCTTGCAGAGATGGCTTGATACCAGCTATATTCACGATAACCATCAGTGCCAGAGAAAAATCACAGACTACTTCTGATAGTGTCCTTTATCATTATGTTAGCAAAATGAAGTTGCAGAGGGAAACTGTTTGGTCTTTGAAAGCCTGTGTCAATTTGCTTTGAAAATACCTCCATTCTCAACTCTGGCAAAAACCAGAGAAAATGAAGCTATGGAACGTGCTGTGGCTTTCCTTGCTCCTATTCTTTCACTCAGTGTTACTTCCGTGTATTCCGCAGCGTATCTCGTTTCGGTGATATCCTTTGCTGTTGTAACACTGTTCCTCGTGATTCTCAGTAGCCCTATCTTCCTGCTTGTGCCGCTCTCTCTTCTAACAGCTGTGTTTGCTTACTATGTGATTGTAACCCATCCAGAACGAATCATGGATAGTTACAAGGTCACTTTGTCTGAACATGCTGACATGCTATTCGAGCAGTTTGTATTGGTTTACACCTCGGGCGGCACTATATTTGATGCTATAGAGATGGTGGCACAATCAGGATTCCCTTACTTATCAAAGGCGTTCCGTGATATGCTTCTACGAATACAGAATGGTGTCCCTCCTGAACGCTGTCTTGCTGAATTTGCAGAAAACCAACCTTCGAAGGACCTTCGCAGGTATATTACAGCAATCCTCTCTTCGTCTGAGAGCGAAACCGATCTACTCGATTCACTTTCCGGAAAATCCTTTGAAGCTGATATGGCTCTTCGCCAGAAAAACCTGGAACTGGAGAGTAGGCTTCTCATTGTTTCCGCATTGTCTACGTATATGCCCATCGTTATCACACTGGCTATCTCGTTATCAGGGCTAGCTCAGAACTGGGCTATCTTGTTGATTTCGCCTCTTCTCATTGGTATTCATTATTCACTTAAGTCACGATTTGCTGATGATTTCTCAGTATATTTCGACATGCCAAATCCCGATACTGAAGAAGCATACTCTCAGAAAAAGGCTGTAGATGAATATGACGAGTTTCTGAACATGCTGATGCTTCTGGGCGAGAGACTGACCTCCGGTGATACATGTGAGGTTGCTCTTCGGGAGATTAGAGACAGTGTAAGTTCGCCCGTAGATTCTATCCTTGATTCCATTCTGGCTTCGATATATAATCGTGAGGAAAGCCTTTCAGAAGCATTTTACAAAGCAAGAAGCCGTGTGGTGGGATTAAGGGTTGCTCGACTACTTCAAATCATTCCACTTATGTGTGAACGGTCAGCGAGGCAGGCTGGTGATAGAATCACCACTATTGCTTCTAGGTTAGTTGAACGGTCAGCAACTGCAAAAGAACGTGATTCCATTATTGAAGCTCAGAAGTTGAAGGTGTTGTTGTTGAGTCTTACCAGTTCAATCGTCTTAGGATTGGTTACATCACTATCTCCTTTCCTTGATATTGGAACTTTGTTAGGAGATGGACCGTTTTTGATATCCGAACCGGTTGGACTTATGGATGTATTTCCTCTTACCATCACCTTGGCACTCATTACTGGCTCTGCTGGCTATCAGAACTCCCAGATGATTGGCTTCTCGTATCCGAAGCTCATAGGAGCAATCTCAGTATTCGTTTTTTGGGCTACTCTTGCTCTTTCTGGGTTATTACTGGGTACAAACAATATTTGAGAATAGTTTTTTAGCAACGATGTTTAAGAGCCAGTAGAAAGAGGCTGGGTGTACTAAGATGCTTCAATTTGAGATATTCAATACAAGCCTAGGCGAAATAATGGCCTTCTTCCATGATCCATGGATAGTTGGCTGGGTGCTTGTTGGCACCGGAATCATTGCAGCTGCGTGGTTGCTCGAACGGATAGTTGACCCTATCCCACTGATTGGTGACGTGCTGAAATACATCATCAAATTCGCGTCGTATTTCGGGTTCTTCGTTGGAATCCTTGACATACTCGTAGGATATGTTATCTATGAGCATTACGTGCCTACAGATACAACGGGATTAGCTATTATTGTAGCTGCGGCATTGATTGTAGCGGGATTCTCCTTGACTATGAGAATTCTGACGAAACTGCCTTTGGCGATTGTATTTGCGTTAGCAGTAGCTGCCTTTGGCACATTTACGATCTACGGCATTCTGTCCAATTACCAAACAGATCCATTCATTGGCCAATATGTTGTCCAGATTATGCAGCTGAAATGGATGCTTGTAATCGGAATCGTGATTTTCTCAGTTGTCTATACGATAGGAGGGCTCATACTGGGGATAATCGAATTGATTGGCCGTGTTTTTGCATCAAGGCCTGTCAGCATTCTGATTGGTTTGGGCTGTATTGCAATCGGTATCGTTGTATTGGTTAGTCCTTCTACAGTGGGAATTGTCGAAGCAACAATACTAACGTGACAGTTTAGGAAAGGAGGATATTTCCTCCTTTCATTTCTCTTTTTCTTTGTCATCGAGTGTGAAACTAACCATGAGACTTAGAGCCCGGATTCATTTTGAGACTTGTATGTCAATTTGGAAACCGACTTGAAAACGGAAACCTGAAGAGATTAGACTTCTTGAGGCGGTCTTATTTCTCGAAAGAACAAGAACTTGATTTTTCGCTCTGTGTAGAAATTGGCGGCTCCTTCTGCTGCTTTCTTTGCCTTCACTATTCCGAGATGCCAGTCTGTTACGTAGAGCTGGCTAGTTGAATTCTCACCCTGGATTTCGGAGAGATGGAATCCATCCGGATATTCATGTCCTTCAGGGACCAGAAGAGCGGCTCGATATTTTCGCCCTCCCGAGGCCATCTCAAGCCAGACTTCGGCATAGGGAGTCTTTGCACGCATAATTATGGATGCTCCTTAACACGATTAAATCTTCGCCTTACGTCCTATGAAAATTCTTTGTATTGAAACACTGCAAACATGTCTGTTTCGTGAAAGAAAAATTCCACATTTCCTATTTTTCCGTTATCCCAAAGAACTCAAATAGTAGCTATGCATGTAAAATAGTTGAAATCCATAGACCTCATTACCCTCTAGTTGGAAGTCTGAGGGGTTTAAAATGGGTGAATGGCAGCGAAATGAGGAGGAACAAGTTCTTTGCCAAAAGAAACGGATGAGGCGGATAAGAAGAAGATAATCAGCGTGACCATGAGCCAGTCGTTGGTAAAACGTATTGATGAACTGGTGAAGGAGCGGGTGGCTCGATCGAGAGCTCAGATGATTGAGGACGCTGTGAGAAAGTTTCTAGATTTCACTGTACATAAGTGGACAGAACGTGGGCTCTATGTAAACACATTTCGGTTTGCTTTGGAATCCGAAAGCCAAGTTTCACTATTCTTCAGTACCCTAACTCCTGATGATCAATACGAACTAGGAAGAACCGCAGGAAAGCAAGCACCAATAGCAGATATTGTGAAGCTCTTCTACGGGACTGATATCAAAAAAGAAGAGGGTTTGATGCTTGCAATGGAGCGTCTCGAAGAATACGGGTGGGGTTCTATTAGTCTACATGATGATCTCATCGTCATCAGTAGTCCCTTCTATCCAGCGCATTTCCTGAAAGGCTATTTCGAGTCTCTTCTAGATATAGACTTGGAACTTATGGAGACAAATGTGAAAGAGAATGTAGCACTGAAGATGGGCTCATCCTAGATTGCTTCTCTTGGTGCAATTCGCTTCGTTTGCCAACATAGAAGATGCGCTACCATTCAGCTCCGATTGTAAGGATTTCGAACTCGCTATTGTAAAGGCCAGGAATCTCGCTTATGGTGTCTCGAATGTCTTTTTCCTTCTTTTCCAGTGAATCGGCTGCGAAATAGACTTCATAGATACATCTGTTCTGCTCGTAACAGAATCCTGTAGTGAATAATACTTTCAAATCATGTTGCTTGAAAAGCCGTGTCATAGTTTGCATGAGTGCAGGATTAACCTTTTCCACTTCTAATCGCACTCTCGCTCCACCATCCCTCATCATTGGAATGAGCCTAATCTCGCCTGAGTTTTCGAAATAGATGACCATAGCTGCCTTCATTCCTTCAAGATTCGGATTGTTGAACAGCTCGTCTGGCAATCTGATTTGCTGCTGCTTTTTCACATCAGCAATCATGCCTTTGGTAAGTCCAGCCACACTTATCGCCTCTCGCCTTCTATGCAAACATATCAACCAGCGTATAAGTATATATCTTATGTGGGTTTCTACCCAATGGACAATACATTGTTGCCAACATTCAGGACATAGAATATGCTTCTAGGGTATTTCCGAATTAGCTTCTACCATAAAATGAACTGCTTCTGCGACTAATTCCAAAATAATAAAAGCAGTTCCAAAACTGGAGCATTGAAATAAAAGGGAGGAAACTGTGAATGGCTAAAGAAGGAGCAACCTACGTCTGTGATATCTGTCAACAAGTTGTTGTGGTGAAGAAATCAGGCCCTGGCACTCTGGTCTGTTGCGATCAACCTATGCGCTTGTATGAAGAGGAATAGACACAAACTGACTGAATAACGGAATAGTATCCTCTCAGTACTTGATATAGGTTAAAGCTCTCAGTTTCATCTGGATGCGAAGATTATGATGCCCAGCATACGTTCTGTTTCACAGTATCCCAATTGGGAAAACTTTTATCCCCATCAGAAGTTTTCTCCCTGAAATCGTGGTGTTTTTGAGTTGGACGAATTCCCCACCTTGGTAATGAAGACAAGAGATCTCCTCCATCTAAGAGGGTACGATACAGAAGAGTTACTGGAATATGACGATTGGTATGCGATGGTATGCCGCAAAGAAGAAGGTGAAGATACCATCAAGAAACTGGTCTGGGTGTTCAAAGAACCGAAGCTAGTTGGTATTGCAGTCGTTAGAGATATAGTTCGATACATGGAGGATTTCAATGCTCAGCGGGGCATGTTGGTTGGCGGAAAGCGTTTTACTCCCGCAGCAAAGAAACATGCTCGCAAAACCCGTGTTGAGCTCGTAGAAGGCGGTTATGCGTCCTTTGATCTATTCGGACATGACCTTGTTACTCCTCACACGATAGCAAGTGAAGAAGAAGTCCAATTGGTTTTGGACCACTATGGTATCGATAAACAAAAACTCCCTCGGATATTTCGTGAGGATCCGGCCGTTAAGCTTCTAGGTGCTCGTCCCGGTCAAGTCGTTCGCATTGAGCGCGACAGTCCAACTGCTGGGAAGACCTACTACTACCGCCTAGTTGTAGAACCGGGCCAGTAGCACGCGTATTCAAAGGATTCCTATCACTACTGCGACAATCCACATTATAGCTGTTGTAAGAATCGGTACTGTAACATTATCGCTTCCTTTTGGGCTTACTAACTCAATCAGGGTTGCTGCTGTTGCACCAACTATTCCAAGCAATATCATGGGAATCCAAAGCACAGTTCCATTTTCAACAAAAGCACCATAATTTACAATCCCGAAAAACCAGAATGAAACGAGAGCACCAATCAAGCCAAACACGAAGACTGCAAGACAGCCATGAGTGCTTCTTTTGGAGCCAAAAACCACCCTGGTTGAGTTCGTACCATATCTGATGCCTATGGGGGCGGACAAACCATCACCGAGCATCATTATGTGGATACCGGCAGCTGCCAAAAAGTAGATGTTCTCAAAGCCTGTGAATGTGAAAAGTCCTGTTAGGAACGTAATCGACACAGCATACCAAAATGGCCCTCTAACGCTTCCATGTTCAATATCTTCAGGTCGGGCCATTGCCGCAAAGAAATTACTGAATCGCTCTGTTGAGGCAAGGCCAAGCATTATCACGAATGTTGAGGCCACGAGGGTAGCGACCCATGGATGGGGATAGTATGGAACAGTCCAAATGGCGGCACCTGCAAAGAGGTGAATAATCTTTCGAGTGAAGTCGGCACCCAGTCCGAGTTTTCTTCTTCCGACATCGCCGATTACTAGCACCAGAGCCGCATATGCGACCGCAATGAAATAGACAATGACATCGCCGAGGGTGATAACAAATTCAACTGACACAGCTGCGCTTCTCCGTAACTTTCGTGAGTAGTACTATAC
>WJIL01000035.1 GCA_014730275.1 Candidatus Lokiarchaeota archaeon
TCTCTATCTGCGGTACTAGGAATGAATGCGTTGAGCGAATAGAATCTCTCGAGTCAAAGGTTGATGAAATCACAGCTTTGTCCTTCGGAACTGTAGAAGGCACAATAGGTCTGATTGAACGAATCGGGGAGGAAATCATTCCCTCTTTCTGATCCGAAGTGTCTTAGCTCCGACCTTCACCATGCTCTTGCATTCCTCTGCAAAGCTGTCGAGGCCCTCCGTTATGCGGCCAAAGACAGTGATGGGCGCGGGGCCGACCTTCCAACGGGGTTGCCCTCGTCCATAGAATATCAGTAATTCATCAATACTGGTGTCAATGCCCAAATCTCCTGGACCCGTGTATATCGTTTGGTTTTCTTCGCCAATCTGTTTAGTATCTCGGATTCCGCTTGGAACCGTTAAGATACATTCACCAGACCATGCCGCATGCCAGATTTCTCTTTCAATCGGAAGAGAGTTCAACAAGACCTTGGTGGCCTTGGGAGCTCTCTCCTCGAGCAGAACTGCTATTGCTTCAACCGATTCGTCTCCGAGAGACAGTACTATTTCTGTCACTTTCTGATTCCTCACCATAGGCTATATTCTTCATTCTAGATAATCCAGAGGAGTTCATCTTCCATTGGCACTATGGGCTTGCAGCCTGATTCAGTTACCACAAATTCATGCTCATAGCCCAGTACTCCCATACCATCATTATCAACATCATAAATCCAAGCTTGGAAACAGAAGACATTGTCTGGATCAACCACATCTTCTCGTCCATGCCCTATGTATGGTGGTTCATGGATATGGAGCCCTACACCTATACCAGTATGGTCGAATGTTTCTCCGCAATCACAGTCTTTCAGTGGCTTTATCGCTTTGTCATGAATCTCTTTTGAAACAGCTCCTGGCTCAAGATTATCTTGGAATATTCCGATCGCCTGAACAATAGCTTCGTGAGCTTTCTTGAATTTGTTAGGTGGTTGACCCACATACGCATATCGGGACCAGTTTGCATAGTATCTCCTAAACCAGGCGCCAACATTCATGACCAAGACATCGCCATCCTGTATGGGCCGATCTTGGTTGAAGGTGTCCGCCATTGGGTATCGTTCACTTCCAGCGCGGATATTGAAGTATCCAATGCTGTTCGTATTGTGGCCTTCTTTTGTTTGCTCTTCGATGAGAACCTCTTTGAAGACTTCTGCGATTTCAATCTCTGTCATGCCCAAATCTAGTTGGTCTCTGGCTGTGTTGTAGCCTTTCATTGCTATGCTCGCAGCAGTACGAAGCCTTTCTATCTCTCTAGATGATTTCCGCATTCGGCACGCCCACAGAACATCTCCACCCGGGACAAAATCTGTATTGGGCAACTTTTTCCTGAGGTATTCTACTTCCGCGAAATGTAGACTGGATTCTAGGTCTTCGCCTTGTTCAAGCCCAATTGTTCCATTATCAAGTCCCATTTTGGTGAGGGTGTTAACGACTAGTTTGGCGAAACTCATTTTCTCATGTTTAAGATGAGCTTCCGTATGCCTCACGATGTTTCTCACCCATGAAGTCCTTTCCGCGGTTCCGCTCAGAAAGGCCGGGATAAGGAGCACTGGATTTTGGTCCCGGGGAATGATTCCTAGTTTCGGGCCAATTGTGGTCATACAGCCCGTGAAATATTCGGTGTTCTTCTTTGTCACAATTAGTGCATCTAATCCTTCTTTTTCCATGGCCTTCTGGGCTGTTTCGTACCTCGATTCGTACTCGGCCGAAGGAAACTCAGGATAGATTCTTTCCAGCAGGGACTCTTTCGTTTCATCAAACATCTATCTCTACTCTCCATTACCTCTTTTTAGAGGCCAAGATATGACTCTCTGATGTAATCATCATCGATCAAATCACAGCCTTTGCCTCTCATTGCGATTCTACCGTTCTCCAGAATGTATGCGTCATCGCAGAAATCAAGTGCAAGTCTGACATTCTGTTCAGAAACTAGGACTGACTTCCCCTCGGTTCCAATCTCATCCATGGCCTCAAAGACTCTCTCGACCAGCATGGGTGCTAAACCTTGTGAAGGTTCGTCAAGGAGGAGTAGCTTCGGGTCAGACATCAAGGCTCTTCCGATTGCGAGCATCTGTTGTTCTCCTCCGCTTAATGACCCCGCCATCTGTTTGCTTCTCTCTTCGAGAATCGGGAACATATTGAGAACCCATTCCAAGGTGTCTTGGGCATTCTTAATTCCCCCTCGAATCTTGGCTCCCATCTCGAGATTCTCACGCACGGACAAATCAGGAAATAGCAGGCGCCCTTCAGGTACGAGAGCAATACCCTCCGCTAGTATTTCGTCAGCTCTTCTCCCGTCTATTTTCTTTCCTTCGAAATGGATTGATCCATTATCTGGTTTCAATAGACCAACAATTGTCTTAAATGTCGTAGTCTTCCCAGCTGCGTTTGGACCGACAATTGCGACTGCATGATTCTCTTCAACCTCGAGCGAGATGTCTCTTAATACTTTCAAACCATCATACGATACATCAATATTATTGACTTCAAGCATCCTTAATCACTCCTGTACATATTCCTGTCCTAGGTATGCTGCAATCACATCTTCGTCACGAGAAATCTCCTTCGGAGGGCCGTTCGCTATCACTTCACCGCGATGGAGTACTATTATCCGTTCAGCGACAGACATTATTGCGCGCATGACGTGTTCAATCCAGAAAAGCGTGATACCCAGTTCGCTTCTGATTCTTTTTGCTAAGTCAATTGCGTCACCTAGTTCAGCTTCATTGAGGCCAGCAACCAGTTCGTCCAGAAGTAGCAAATCTGGATCTGTATTGAGTACAGAAGCAAGTTCCACCTTCTTCCTATCAAATGGGGTCAGATTAGAGACTGAAGTACTTTCGTAGTCATCTAGACCAACGAAATCCAAGTACTTCCTGCCGTCTTCCTCTGCCTCAATGTGGGGTTTGCCTGCGCCAAAGGCTCCTCCTGTGATTACATTCTCGACAACTGTCATTTCCTCAAAAGCCCGCATGAGTTGGAATGTTCTTGCCACTCCCATCCGAGATATCTCGTGAGCTTTCGATTTTGTTATTTCCTCCCCTCTGAAGAAAAGTTGTCCTTTGTTCGCCTTCAATACGCCCGTCATTACATTGAACAGGGTTGTCTTTCCGGCTCCATTGGGGCCTATGAGGCCAACTACTTCTCCCTCATAGATCTTGAAGCTTGCATCTTGTACCGCTGCGAGACCTCCAAATGTCTTTGTTATGTTCTTACATTGAAATAGAATATCCGAATTTTTCATAATTCATCCTCCGGCTACTGGTAAAGTGATTACAATCTCATCGCAATTTCCAAAGTGATCGTCTGTCTGTCCTGCATATTGAAATCCATTCTCATCGATATAACCGATCTCTCTCCCATTATTCAGAACGATGCACCCTTCCAAGGGATTTTCCCGATTGATGCGTCGGAAGGAGTGTCTCTTTTCACTGATCATGTTCTTGAGAAAATCATCTAGCTGACTCTGGAATGAGCCTTCTTTGAGTTCTAGTTCCATCCCGTTTTGTATTTTTACAAAGGGATGCACGATTTTTATTCTCACTTTTGGAACAGACATTGTCTAGGGAATAAAGGAACGTTTTTATATTTCTTTCGAGAAGGGTGCTTTGTAATTCAACAATGTTCGAAATATTATGATTTGATGAGCATTAATTTCAATACTTGAATTACGGAGAAGGGACCCAAAAGAGGTAAACCAATGAAAAAGAATGTCTTCGGATTTGCTGGAGAGACGCTATATGTTGACTTGTCAAAAGGCAAAGTGGTGAAGAAAGATACGCCTACAGAGCTTATGAAGCAATACTTGGGGGGACGTGGTGGAAACATAAAGATTCTCTATGACCGTGTTGGTCCCAACGTCGAACCGCTAGATCCTGAGAACCCAGTCATTTTTGGCGTTGGCCCTCTAGTGGGCACTACGGCTCCTAGTTGTGGCAGATGGAATGTCTCTTCTCGCTCGCCCATGACAATGATACTCGGAGACTCAAATGCGGGAGGCCATTGGGCACCTGAACTCAAATGGAGCGGATTCGACCATCTGGTTTTCACAGGCAAATCGGACAAACCAGTTTACCTGTGGATAAATGATGGCGAAGCAGAGCTTCGAAGTGCCAAGAATGTATGGGGAAAGCGAGTAGCTGAAACTGGTGATAGGATACGAGAAGAAGTTCGAGAAGAGGAAGCCAAGATAGCCACTATCGGACCTGCGGGGGAGAACATGGTGATGGGTGGTTCCGTTATGTCAGATGGGACTCGAGCTGCTGGTCGCACTGGAATTGCTACAGTAATGGGCTCAAAGAAACTGAAAGCAGTAGCAGTCCTAGGCACACAGGGTGTTAGACTCGCAGATCCCGAGAGATTCGGGGAGCTAACCCGCGAGGCACATAATGAGATTCTTGAACATCCATTATACCAAACTTGGCAGGATTTGGGCACAACCTTTCTTCTAAAAGCGGTCAACGAAGCAGGCCGTTTAGCAACGAAGAACTGGTCCGAAAACATACTTCCTGAAGAAATTGCTCAGAAGATGAGTGGCCAAGAGCTATTGGAAGAGTACGTTGTAAAAGGAAAAGGTTGCTACAATTGCCCTATATCTTGTAGTAGGCGGTATGAAGTACCAGCCGGACCATTTGCAGGTACTGCAAGTGAAGGACCTGAGTATGAAGCACAAGTACATCTGGGTTCAAACCTTGGAGTAGAGGACCTTGAAGCCGTTCTCCACATGAACATGCTCTGCAATGACCTAGGCTTGGATGTTTGTACAGTTGGAGCCACTATTGCGTGGGCTATGGAGATATATGAGAAAGGAATCATTACCAAGGAGGATACAGGAGGAATAGAACTCACTTGGGGCAACACCGATGTAGCTGTTGAAATGGTCAAGAAGATAGCTCGACGCGAGGGGTTCGGTGATGTTCTGGCAGATGGATCATGGTTGGCGGCTCAGGAGATAGGACGAGGATCAGAGAAATATGTCATTCACAGTAAACGGATTCCCTATACCGCGGTTGATCCGAGAGGCTCCTTTGGATGGGCATTGGCATTTTCCACCTCGACACGTGGCGCAGACCACCTCCGGAGTTTGGTTTACGTGGCATCCTTGAAAAGCTATCAAGACCAAGCCACTCGTATCTTTGGAGTTTCTCCTGAAGCCACTGATGAGTGGTCATTGAAAGGCAAGCCATTCTTCGTTGTGCTTTGCGAGCATATTGGAGCTTTGATAGATGCGCTCGGCCTTTGCAAGACACCATCACTGATTCTCATGACTGAATCATATTTCGTAACTGATAGTGCCAAGCCTGATAAATTGGCAGAGATTGTTTCTGCGGCTACAGGCTTTGATCTTGATGGACAGAAGATGCTCGATACTGGAGAGCGAATCTACAATGTAGAGAAAGCCTTCAATGCCAAATTCGGATTTGGTGGAAGAGAGCATGACAGTATTCCTTGGAGATTCAGGGAGGACGTACCACCTTCTGAACCCCGAAACACAGAAGAAGCACTTGTAACAGAAGACAAGTTGAATACTCTACTGGATCAATACTATGAACTTCGGGGCTGGGACATAGAAAGCGGTCTACAGAAGAGAGAGAAACTGGAGGAACTGGGTTTGGAGGATATCGCAGACGATCTGGATAAGCTGGGTTATCTTGCAGAATAGTTATTATCTGGAAAGGATGGCTCTGTTTCCTACGTAACTAAAGGTGGGGAATTCATGATTGGAGAACTGGGCTCACTAGGTGCGGCAATCTGTTTCAGTGTAGCCGCTGTACTCTATGGTAGTGCCCTCCAGAAGACAAATCCTGTCTCAGCAAGTATTGCACGCTGTATTTGTGTGGGCGCCATCATGGGGAGCCTGCAATTTCTCATATTTTTCATGTATGGTATTCCAACCATTCCATTAGATGCAATTTTCCTCGCAATGTTGAGTGGCATTATTGGTCTTGCTATCGGTGACATTCTCTACCTGAAGAGCATCCAAAAAATCGGGATTACTCGTGCTGTACCCATTACGACGATATATCCACTCTTTGGCATTGGTTTGACTGTCTTTTTGGATATTGAACCTATACGATTGTCAATAGTACTTGGCGGACTACTTGTTTTTGTTGGCCTTTATCAAATCTCAGCCGATGGAGAAAGTGAGCTCCAATTAGAAAAGGAGCAGATTTACAAGGGAATTGCATATGCTCTGTTAGCAGCATTCGTCTGGTCGATTAGTCTCCTTTTCACAGATGCGGCCATTTCACTTGCTGGAGAATCCAACATGAACTACGCATATTCTGTCAATGCCCTCCGCGTTCTATCAGCTGGTCTCTTCCTTGGTCTTTCTATTCCATTTCTTGACAAGTCACTTCGTCTAATCGAGATACCGGGAGAATCTCTTCTCGCTTTAGTAGTTGGTGGGGTAATCTCTCTAGGACTTGGATGGTTTCTTCTTACGTTCAGCTTTTTCCACGCACCATCATCGATCGTAGTTCCCCTATCTTCAACTACTCCCTTTTTTTCCGGTATACTTGGTTTACTTGTGCTCGATGAGAATGTTACGAAAAGAAGTGCATTTGGTTCTCTGGTAGTTGTACTAGGCATATTCGTTTTATGGTTATTCTAGCAATGGCTTGCGTCAATACTGAGAGAGGATCATAGCAAATGAATTATTGAAATATTTTCGATTCTAATTTTCTATTTCTGTATTTGGTTCAAAACAACACATAAGACTAATATTGTTTGTCGATTATGTATAGTTTGATTCAAATGACGAGCTGCAATCATAGTCTACGTTATATTGGTGATCAGCAGGGGGAGAAGGGCCCCAACAGGTACTTCAAGTGCACTCGATGTGGATGTGTTCTCGTCCGCAACGCTGATGGTAGCAGATTCATTATACCTGCTAACAAGGCAGAAGAATCAGAGCTGCAAAGTAAGTGATACGGAGCTAAGGAGATTCGTACAACCCTACCGTGAAACCTTCACAACTGCTTCCTCTTGGTATCCGGTAATTACCCTCATATATCCGCTGAGCATCTCATCTACATCTTTGTCTCCAGTATCCACGTAGAGGGGTTCTCCTGGTTTTCGCGATGAGAGCTTGCTCTTGGTGGCAATCACGATGATGTTGTCTCGACCAACTTGTTTGATAACTTCAGGGCTGATTTGTTGATTGCCCCTTCCGAAGATGAAACCTTGTCCTCCAATTGGAGAGACAACGATTTTGACATCTTTTCCTTTGACAAGCTCCAGTATTTCATCCTCATTGACATCCCTAGCAAGTATCTCGTCTTGATTAACCACATCTACACCTAACAATGTCTTCTCTGTTCCCAATCTATCTGCGACTGCCTTGACTGTAGTCCCGGGCCCAAGTAAGAAGATGCTATCATCCATCTCGGCTACCACGTATTCAGCTATTGCTTCTTTGTTACTTTCTTCATCAATTCCTGGAGACGAAGCACTCTTGGTTGGCTGTACAAGTCTTTTTTCAAAAGGAATCTTGAGATATCCATGTAACTCAGCTGATAGCCTGTTCTCCCTAAACGCTTCTTCATCGATATCCATGACCTCTGCAGTTTTAAGACTAGCTTCCCCTCTCAGATAATCTACCGCCAGACGGCCTGCCTTTCTAGGATTTACTGCAAAGACGCTAGAGTGTATTTTCACACCGGTGGGTATGCCCAAGACAGGCAGCTCCTGATCAATAGCCTCGCAAATGTCCCTTGCTGTTCCATCGCCTCCTGCAAATAGAATCATATCTACTTCTAAGTCTGCCATTTCTCTTGCAGCTCTCTTTGTATCTTCAGCAGTAGTACTGCCACTTTCTACAGAACCGATAACTCTTGGACTGAAACCACACTCAATGGCTTCATTCTCTCCCATTTCATGAGGATATGTGACTAAATCGATGTCATCCTTCATCAGTGCAATTTCACGTAACGCTTCAACTGCTCTGGGGGGAGAGCGTTTTGTGGCCCCAAGTCGGATGGCCTTCTCTTTGATTTGAGCACCATCTGTTCCCTTAAGGCCAACTCGGCCCCCCATCCCAGCAATGGGATTGACAATCAAGCCTAGTGTCTTACTCTTGGGCACTTAGTCTCGCTCCCTCTTCTTGATGTATGCTCTCCATGTGGTAGCCCATTTCTCAGAATCTGTTGCAGGACCGAGGTCGACTTTTGAAATCGAACAGCAATGTGGGGCGTCCTTAACGATTTCCGGATTGTTGTATGCCTCGTCAGAAACTCGTTGGAAGATTTCGGCGAAACGATCGAGGTCTTCCTTGCTAACAGACTCAGTAGGTTCCGGAGTGAACGGTTCCGGTACTATCCATGGCTCATGCGAGGTAAAGCATCTTTGGATTCCAAAATCAACTATACGTCGATTCACATCTGCAATACCAATCCCGGTGTCCTCCTTCATCTTCTCAACCGTAAAACGACCCTCTTGCATACGTAGTGGATGTGAGTCGAACCAGGGCAAATCAATTCCCTTTATCTTTATGAGTTTCCGTGCGAGATAGTTGCTGTTTAGCACTGCTATTTCCGACACCTCTTCCATTCCCTCTGCACCTGTAGTCATTATCCACGTATAGGCCCGAATTGCGTTGGGTACAACTCCATAGTAGCTACCTATTTGACCGATGCTTTTCGGCCTATCTCGCTCAAGGTAGTATCGTTCACCGTCAAATTCAACCAAGGGTGTTGGTAGGAACTCTGCTAGTTCCTCTCTGGCTCCAATAGGGGCGCTTCCTGGCCCGCAAGAACCATGAGGCGTTGAGAAAGACTTGTGCAAATTGAAATGGCAGAGGTCTGCTCCAGTATCACCAATCCTGAGTTTTCCGAGAATGCAATTGGCATTGGCTTGATCTATTGCTACGAGGCCTCCTGCATCGTGAACAATATCTATGTACTCTGTGATGTTGTCATCAAAAACACCGGTGTCATAAGGATCAGTTATCATCATACCAACTGTCTTATCAGAAACTGCTTCTTTCAGCGCTTCGACACTTGGAATCCCAGTCTCTTCATCAGGATAGAGAGAAAGTATTTTCATCCCTGCGACACCGGGAGAAGATGCATTACATGGGTGAGATAGGACCGTGGTGATTATCTCATTTCTTTGTTCCAATTCTCCTCGAGCTTGAAGATACGCTTTCATGATTGTTGCGTTTGCAAATACTGCATGGGCACCACCTCGAGGTTGTAAAGAGAATTCATCCAATCCTGATATCACACACAGCCATTGCTTCAGACGGTACATGATTTCTAGAATACCTTGGACTGTTTCCTCCTCCTGATCTGGATGCAGATGAGCAAGCTTGGCAGCCCTTGCTAGCTTCTCGTTTATTTTGGGGTTGTACTTCATTGTACAAGTCCCCACTCCTGCATTGATACCAGAATCAGTGCCATAGGTCTGTTGAGACAAGCGAATGAAATGTCTTAGAACTTCAGGTTCTGTCAGCTCGGGCAAGCCCGGAGGGTCTTTCCTTCTAATGCTCTCTGGGATATCCGACTTGATATCGCCAACAGATTCTTTGAGTTCCTCAGAGGACCGGGGTACATCAAACCCCCGCCGTCCCTTTTTTCCGAGCTCGAAAATTAGCGGCTCATTCCATCTTACAGCTTGGTATCCTGTGTCTTCGCATTTCTTCATTACAATACCTCCTCAAGTGCATGGGCAAGCTTATCGATATCTTCCTTAGTATGAATCTCTGTGACAGAGTACAACGCCGTGTTATCTAATCCCTCATATTCAAGGTCCTTTCCTCCCTGAATACCGTGTTTCAATAGAGCTTTGTTGACTTGCTCAACAGTCTTCCCGGATTCGGTGAAGTTGACTGTGAAATCCTTGAAGTGGGGTAGGCTGAAAATCGGCGACTGAATCCCCTCAATTTCTGAAAGTCTCTTTGTGGCATATTTTGTCCTTTCAGCGATAGTCTGGGCAATTTCAGTAATTCCTTTGGGTCCCAGTAAGGACATATACACAGCCGCAGTGATTGCCCAGAGAACGGTAGCGGTCCCTGTATAGCTCGCAGCTTTTTCTCTTGCTCCGAACATGGTGCTGTGAGGGAGAACATAGGCAAATCCTTTCTCTCCCTCTTTCTGCGTGGTTGTTATGGTAATGATTCTATGACCAGTCGCTGCCATGTACTCCTCTTTATCCTTGAAGGTCAAGAAACCTAGAAGGGCTCCTCCAAAGCTAGGATGTAGGCCAAGTGGTTGTCCTTCACCGCATACTATATCCGCACCGTAGTCACCTGGACCTTGAATCAGACCAAGAGAGAGTGGTTCTACTCCAACTGTGAACAGGGCACCATGCTCATGAGCTAATTCCCCAATTTCGGGTGCCTGCGTTTCGATGAATCCGTAGTAGGAAGGATTCTCGAGATATATCGCAGCAGTATCAGAGTCCAGTTCTTTCTCAAGGGCAGATAGGTTCATTCCGCCAGTTGAAGGATCTTTGGGAATCTCTACTACTTCAGCCAAATCTGAACAATGTGATTTGATTACTGAAAGTCGGTATGGCCCTACTGTTTCCGGGAGCAGTATCTTGTCTCGGCCAGCAACTATTGCCGCCATTCTGACAGCATCTCCCGCAGCTGTTGCCCAGCTGTAGGTGGGAAAGGATACCGCATCCATTGATACCAGTTCGCCTATCATACTCTGGAATTCCCAAAGCGCTTGATATCTACCTAGGTCGGAGTAAACGTCTCCGGTATAGGCTGTCAGGAACTCCGATCTTGCGTTTATCTCATCGCATGCTGCTGGTACATAGTGCTGCCAGCATCCACCACCGAGAAAAGAAAGCATCTCTCTTCCGGTTGTATTTTTCCCAAGAATCGATGAAACGTGTTTCTGTACTTCCATCTCTGGAGTTTGCGGAGGCAGGTCAAGAGTTCCCTTGAATCTTATCGATTCAGGTATTGACGCAAAAAGCTCATCCACACTTTCGATTCCTATTTCTTCTAGCATTTCACGTTTAATTTCTGGAACACTATTAGGTATGTATTGATGTCTACTCATTCTTCCTCACACTTCAGTTCGAAAAATGCATGTCCTACATCTTCTCATGAAGACAGCCGACATAGCTTTGCTGTTATGATACGATGAAACTAGAGTTGTGCTTTGCTTGGATTCTGATGTAGAATCGGCGGCAAAGCATCTTGTTACCGTGAACATCCCATGAATTGATTGTGTATTCTTCATCGTCGAGAACCTTCTGTTCTATCTATTCAAGAAAGTGGCAGGACCAGCGGGAGGTCCTGTACTCTCAGTAATCCTGGTTCAGCCTCAATCACCTGAGGAATCATATTCACCTGTCTGAGTGCAGAAACATAACCGCCCCTGTCAACTGTCCCGCCTGTCAGCTCCATTCTGTGTGAAGGCTCACCGTTGACTATTATTGTGTTTCCGGGACTCACACCATCTTCAGGTCTTGGATCCCAAACGGCATATGATTTTATGACAATTCTTTCTTCTTGATTCTCAAAGCCCGTACCGATTTGCACGACTCCAGCTACCTCTCCGGGCATTATAGTGAAATCAAAGGGCGTTTCTCGTTCACTTTCCGAAATGAGGGCATCGTATTCGATTTTGATCTTATCTATCTCCCAACCCATAGCATCTGCGAGAAGATGGATATTCGCCTTCCTTCCAGGCAAGGGTGAACGGCCAAAGGTCCAGACACCTTCTTTGACACCTTTTCTGAAGTCCTCTGGATCCATGCCGAAACCCATGTACGGCGGTTGGAACATACTATACTCACTAAAGTCAACAACTCGATTAATTTCAATACTCTCCACGGTTTTGCAAATACCAGCTAGGGTCAGCGGAAGGAGGTCTGGAACAAAACCGGGGTTCACCCCTGTGCCTATCAAGGACACCTCGTTCTTTTTTGCCAGATTATGAATCTCCTCTGCAAGATCGGGGTGGGTGTGCCAGGGATAGCTCATTTTTTCTGAAGTTGTAATTACGTGTAATCCTTTTTCGATTAGGGGTTTTACTTGATTGTAGAATGATTCAACTGATGTAACTGTACAGTGAGTAACAA
>WJIL01000036.1 GCA_014730275.1 Candidatus Lokiarchaeota archaeon
CATGAGGGACGGAAAAGCATTAGATTTGATGTACAGAGTTTCGCCGTATGGGTTACCTCTTACATTCTTAGAAGTAAAGGGCGTAGAATCGGCTGTTTGTTCTCTAATGGGCGCCTTGCTCAACACAGTACCTACTTGTTCTGTTCTTACTGAGCCCAGTGGAGATTGTTCATATGCTGTAGTTCGCTGTGCAAAGAATGACAGAAAAGAACTATTGAAGCATATTATAAGCAGTGAATATGAGGTCCGAATGTCAAAGGTTTCAGCGTTTAGAGCATTCACCTACCGATTCTTCCAGCGAATAGTTACCGAAGAAGGTTGGGATAATGACGTAAACGAGCTCCTTTCACAGAAATTTCTTTATTGACTGCTTTGGACTGTTATTCATCGATGAACCTCTAATCCGGTCAATATCGTTCTACTCAATCCAATTTAAGCCACCATCTTGTATTTTGACATCTTTTGGGATAGATTGATAAAATCCATGAAGATATCCTTGCGATTCGACCATGCTTTCGTCTGGGTAAGTGATGAGCTGTTTCGCTATACTTCATTTTGAGGTGAAGTATATTGGATCCAGAGATGCCTGATCAACCCTGGTGAACCGCTGAACGCGTACGAAAAGGGGGTAGCTTCTCCCCCTTTTTCCCTATGGAATCACAGATATTCAATAAGATTTGAGATCTATTATCTCGCAAACTGAATTCTTGCATCTAATCTTTTAGATATCCTAGCTTTGATGCTCCTCTCTCAACATCTTAATCTCGTTTTGATTGGGATAGTGCCGCCGCTCATATGGTATACTGCTACACGATAAACAATGATGACCCAAATAGAGATAATTTTGGAACCGCCTAGATTGAATACAGCAAGAAGGTATCAACGGTAACCTTCATCGTTGGTTTAGCAGACACCTCAAAAGGTTGTGAATGCTAGCTAGCCCATGGATTGGCAAATCTTCCTGTCTTTTCATCATAAAGGCGTCTTGGAAGAGTCATCGTATACGAATTCTCCGACAGCATTCTGCCAAGGAAATATTTTACATTCATTTCCTCAAAGTATTCAGTTAGGATTCCTTGGAATATATCCGAGCGGTATCTTGGCATTCGGATAATTGACCAGAGCGCGCCATCAGATTCATTGCTGTAGATTTCGCAGTAAACAGAAATTGAGAGAAGATGATTGCATATTTCCTCTATTCTGTCATTCCCCGTCACAGCAAGAAGAACGCCATCCTGCAGCCCGCTGAAGCAGAGCTTGGGATGATAGCATCTTTCAACAATCTGATTGTCTAACAGCCTTTTTCTGTATCGCCTCTCAGAGCGCGATGGAAACTCAAGAAGCTCTAGAAACAGATCTCTTGAGGCATCATCTCCCAAGTATGACATGAGAATTCCTAGGAGTACTGTTTCACCAGTTTTCAGGTGTACCTTTTCATCATACGTGTTGAATTCCTTCAGAAGCCATCGCTCTTTATTGCCTTCAACGGGTTCTGGCTTCGGTTCATAGGGTTCGAAAAGCCACTTTTTGCCATCCCAGAGATCGAGCCGGAAGGAGAGTACTCCACGAGTCGCAGTGAAATGTACTGCACCCTCCTGCAAATCGCTTTGCTCAGGACCGCTGCTTTCTCGAGGCTCGACATACAAGAAGAAACCAGGATGGTCTGAATCCACCATTTCGTATGCTCTTACGAGGCCAGCATTCCAGATTCGAGGACGTAGGTTTGGCGTCAGCATGCATCTGTATCTAAACCCGAGCGCTGCTATTTCAGGTATGAAGCGTTCAGTTATCAAGAAGGATAGTTCTTCCAAGAAACGACTAGCATCACGCTTGGTGCACCCAGTTTCCTTGCGGATTAGACTGTATGTTATGTTACTCTGCTCTTCTGTGCTCCAAACCTTCTCAACTACCTGTAATAACGCAGGGTGTTGAAGTGCATTGAAAGACTGTCTTAGCTCCTGCAATAACTTCTTGTTATCGTATTCTGCGGCAGCGTCCGGTAGCACATCACACCTTGGCCAGAGAGTCCGTGCAAATCCACTGTAGTTCAGTTCTGCTAGTTTATCGATTGATACGTAGTTTTCGAGCGCACTACTCCAATCCAGTTTCTCTCCACAGGATACCGCGTACTCATGCAGTGCAATTATTCCTCTGGTTACAATATTCAACCCGGGGGCTTGGTATAGATACTCTTGCGGTGATTTCTTGTGGTCGAACTCCTCTAAACGACGGATCAGGTAGTCGAGGTCGCTTATGTCAATTGGAAGGTTGCATGTTCCAAGATTCGATTTTACGTCGATTTTGATTGGTAGAATGTCTTCTAGGGAGGTTGATGTGTCTTTCACAATGTTGTGTTTTGGAACAGGTTGTAATCCCATGTAGTTCTCAAATTTTCCCCAATCAAGATCATCTTGGAATTGAGCGGCGTTAATCCCAGCGTATATTCGCTCATCGGTAAACCAGTACGGTTCAGCATGATTCGGTCCTAGATTGTTCAACCAATCTAGAGTTGCTACTCGCAATGCATCCTATCCTCCAAGTATAGAGAAACGATATCCAATAAAATCTATTCGTGTTAGAACATGATTATGATCAAGTGGACCTTGAAATTGCACTTTGTCTGCAAAAACATCCCATTTTCAGCCAAAAAGCGGGAAAACACGGCCAAGCGATTTCAATATAAGCAATATGAGAACTTTATACGATTTTTGAAGAACTTAGAAGAAGAATGAATATGTTGGA
>WJIL01000037.1 GCA_014730275.1 Candidatus Lokiarchaeota archaeon
CATGAGGGACGGAAAAGCATTAGATTTGATGTACAGAGTTTCGCCGTATGGGTTACCTCTTACATTCTTAGAAGTAAAGGGCGTAGAATCGGCTGTTTGTTCTCTAATGGGCGCCTTGCTCAACACAGTACCTACTTGTTCCGTTCTTACTGAGCCCAGTGGAGATTGTTCATATGCTATAGTTCGCTGTGCAAAGCATGATAGAAAAGAACTGTTGAAGCATATTTTAAGTAGTGAATATGAGGTTCGAATGTCAAAGGTTTCAGCGTTTAGAGCATTCACCTACCGATTCTTCCAGCGAATAGTTACCGAAGAAGGTTGGGATAATGACGTGAACGAGCTCCTTTCACAGAAATTTCTTTATTGACTGCTTTGGACTGTTATTCATCGATGAACCTCTAATCCAGTCAATATCGTTCTACTCAATCCAATTTAAGTCCCTATCTTGTATTTTGACATCTTTTGGTATAGATAGATAAAATCCATGAAGATATCCTTGCGATTCGACCATGCTTTCGTCTGGGTAAGTGATGAGCTGTTTCGCTATACTTCATTTTGAGGTGAAGTATATTGGATCCAGAGATGCCTGATCAACCGTTTTAAACCGCTGAACGCGTACGAAAAGGGGGTAGCTTATCCCCCTTTTTCCCTATGGAATCACAGATATTCAATAAGACTTGAAATCTATTATCTCGCAAACTGAATTCCTGCATCTAATCTTTTAGATATCCTGGCTTTGATGCTCCTTTCTCAACATCTTAGTCTCGTTTTGATTGGGATAGTGCTACATTGAGTATTGCGAGAAAGTCCCAATGGTCAACTTCATTGTTCGTTTAGCAAGACGTGCTAAGAGGTCGTAAACGCTAACCTGTCCATGGATCAGTAAATTGTCCAGCTTTCTCGTCGTAAAGTCGTCTGGGTTGGGTCATCATGTAAGAATTTTCCGAAAGTATTCTACCAAGATAGTAGTTCAGATCCATCACCTCAAAGTATTCAGCCAAGACTCCTTGACAGATATCAGCGCGGTGCCTCGGCATCCGGATAATAGACCAGAGCGAACCATCCGATTCATTGCTGTAGATTTCGCAGTAAACAGAAATTGACAGAAGATGATTGCGTATTTCCTCTATTCTGTCAGTTCCCGTCACAGCAAGAAGAACGCCATCATGCAGGCCGCTGAAGCAGAGCTTGGGATGGTAGCATCTTTCAACAACCTGATTGTCTATGAGATTCTTTCTATATCGCCTCTCAGAGCGCGATGGGAACTCAAGTAGCTCTAGAAACAGATCTCTTGAGGTATCATCTCCCAAGTATGACATGAGAATTCCTAGGAGAACTGTTTCACCAGTTTTCAGGCGCACAACGTCATCATTTGTGTTGACTTCCTTGATTAGCCATCGCTCCTTCTTCCCTTCAACGGGTTCTGGCTTGGGTTCATAGGGTTCAAAAAGCCACTTTTTACCATCCCAGAGATCGAGCCGAAAGGAGAGTACTCCACGAGTTGCAGTGAAATGTACTGCACCTTCCTGCAAATCGCTTTGTTTAGGACCGCTGCTTTCTCGAGGCTCGATATACAAGAAAAAACCTGGATACTCTGAATCCACCATTTCGTACGCTCGTGCGAGGCCAGCATTCCAGATTCGAGGTCGTAGGTTTGGCGTCAGCATGCATCTGTATCTAAGCCCCAGTGCTGTCATTTCGGGTATGAAGCGTTCAGTTATCAAGAAGGATAGTTCTTCCAAGAAACGACTAGCATCACGCTTGGTGCACCCAGTTCCCTTTCGGATCAGACTGTACGTTATGTTACTCTGTTCTTCTGTACTCCAAACCTTCTCAAGAACTTGCAATAACGCAGGTTGTTGAAGCGCATTGAACGACTGTCTCAATTCCTGCAATAATTTCTTGTTATCGTATTCAGCGGCAGCGTCGGGCAAAACATCATACCTTGGCCAGAGAGTCCGTGCAAAACTACTGTAGTTCAGTTCTGCAAGTTTGTCTATTGATAGGTAGTTTTCAAGCGCACTACTCCAATCAAGTTTCTCTCCACAGGATACCGCGTACTCGCGCAGCGCAATTATTCCCCGGGTTACAATGTTTAATCCGGGAGCTTGGTAGAGATACTCTTGCGGTGATTTTTTGTGGTCGAATTCCTCTAAACGACGGATCAGGTAGTCGAGGTCTCTTATGTCAATTGGAAGCTTGCATGTGCCAAGATTCGATTTCACGTCGATTTTGATTGGTAGAATGTCTTCTAGGGAGGTTGGTGTGTTTTTCACAGTTCTGTGTTTTGGAACAGGTTGTAGTCCCATGTAGTTCTCAAATTTCCCCCAATCGAGATTATCTTGGAATTGAGCGGCGTTAATCCCCGCGTATATCCGCTCATCGGTAAACCAGTACGGTTCAGCATGGTTCGGTCCTAGATTGTTCAACCAATCTAGAGTTGCTAGTCGCACTGCATCGTATCCTCCAATTATAGAGAAACGATATTCCAATACAAATCTATTCGTGTTAGAACATGATTATGATCAAGTGGTCCTTGAAATTGCACTTTGTCTGCAAAAACATCCCATTTTCAGCCAAAAAGCGGGAAAACACGGCCAAGCGATTTCAATATAAGCAATATGAGAACTTTATACGATTTTTGAAGAACTTAGAAGAAGAATGAATATGTTGGA
>WJIL01000038.1 GCA_014730275.1 Candidatus Lokiarchaeota archaeon
AAGACGGAGTGGGAATCGCCCCTTGAAGTGTTTCAAGATGCGTATGAGCACGAAATGAAAGTGACAAAGCGAATTTTCAAAATCGGTGAACTGGCTGATGAGCTAGGTGACCGAAGCGTTGAGCCACTACTGGCTTGGTTCTATGACGAGCAGGTAGAGGAAGAGGAACAGACAGCAAGAATTAGAGATCTTCTCAAGATGATTGGGGATTCGAAGAATGCTCTCTTCATGCTCGACCAGAAGCTAGGAGCCAGAGAAGACTAGAGATCTGTGGAAGTAATTCTATAGATAGAGATAGGTGCCTTCTTGGCACCTTACACTTTTTTTTGCGGACACTAGCAACAATGAAAAGGGGGAAGTGTAGCATATCACAAGTCAGAAGTGCAATACGCAGAGAGGTGTAGGTGTTTAGATGAAGGTTCCAGAGGGTCTATTGATTCCGGATTTGGCCAAAGCTCAGAAGGAAATCACTCAATTCATCAGAGAATACATCAAGCAAGCAAGCTTGGATGGTGCTGTGCTGGGTTTGTCAGGTGGCATTGATTCAGCCCTGACAGCAGCTTTAGCTTGTAAAGCAATAGGTCCTACCTTAGTACAGGCAATAATGATGCCAGTAGATGCAGAGAAGGACCAAGAGAATATCGATGATGCGAAAGCAGTTGCAAGTAACATTGGTTTAAAGCCACGCCTTTTCGAGATTGGACCTGCTGTCGAGTTTTTCAAATCCAAAATGTCTCTAGACAGGCTTGCCAGAGCAAATTTGACGGCAAGATTGCGGATGGTAGCGCTCTATGCAGAAGCAAATCAGAAGAACCTACTCGTCTTAGGAACAGGAAACAAATCTGAAATCATGGCGGGTTACTTCACGAAGTACGGTGACGGGGGAGCAGACATTCTCCCTATAGGTGATTTGTACAAAACAAACGTATTCAATCTTACAGAGTTCATAGATCTCCCTAGTTTCCTTCTTACTAAACCTCCATCCGCCGGCCTATGGCCGGGGCAAACAGACGAAGATGAACTCGGTGTTACATTCGATGTCTTGGACACTGTGCTATTCATGCTATATGAACAGAAGAAAGACGAACAAGAAATTTTGTCATATGGTGTCTCTGAAGAGAATCTAAACCGCGTCAAACAACTAGTACGCCAATCAGAACACAAAAGAGCAAGTATACCAGTCAAAAACATCAAAAGAGGCAAATAGTGGTACAGCTATTTGTTGAACTGCGAGCAGCTGGAAGGTTAAGTCAATGCTACCGAAGGAAGTTGTCAGAAACGTAAGAGAAACCGTTTCCGGTTTTAGCGCGAAAGATTTTGTTGCTGGAATTTCACAATTTCATCGAATTCAGGCAAGCCCTGGTTTCCATGATGCTGTTGAATATCTAACGAAACAGATAAACCGTATTTCCGATGCCAAAATCGAAGTCTATGAATATCCCGCGAACGGTAAGGGAAGAATCGGAACATGGGAGACTCCATATGGGTGGTCAGCAGAATCAGCCACGTTGGAACTGGTAGAACCTGAGAAGAAAATGCTTGCAGATTTCCAAGCAGAGCCCATCTCTTTAGTTGCACATTCCACATCGGTAGATGACACATTCGAAGTAGTTTTTGTGGGAGAAGGGCTGGAGGACTCTGATTATGAGGGGGAAGATATCGAGGGCAAACTAGTGCTTACGACAAACAAAGCCTCACGTGTACACAGAATTGCATGTATAGAGAGAAACGCGGCGGGAGTTCTAACCTTCGTTCCGCCTGAAGGCAAGAATGAGATAGCCAGTATGAGAAGGTACGAAGCCGCATGGCCTGCTCCAGGAGAAGGAGCAAAAACTAAGTTCGGCTTTGCACTCACACAAGCTGACGGGCTGAAGATAAAGAACATGCTCAAAGAGGGTAAAAAGGTTCAAGTGAAAGCTCATGTTGAGGCTCAGATTGAAGATAGAAACCTAGAGGTAGTTTCAGCTCT
Organism: Candidatus Lokiarchaeota archaeon; assembly: GCA_014730275.1. Taxonomy (NCBI): domain Archaea; kingdom Promethearchaeati; phylum Promethearchaeota; species Promethearchaeota archaeon. The sequence continues at coordinate 1,970 of WJIL01000038.1, forward strand.
GTTAGAGGGCGAGGAGCCAAATCAGGAGGTATGGCTCATTTCACATCTCTGCCATCCCCATCCTGGAGCCAACGACAATGCTTCCGGAAGTGGAGCACTTCTTGAGGTGTTGAGAACCATCGAACGACTTATTGAAACCGGGGATATCAAACAACCAAGCTATTCAATCAGATTCCTTTGGGTGCCGGAATGGCATGGAACTATCAAATTCATCGACGACAAAAAGAAGCTTCTCAAGAAAGTAAAAGCGGTGATTAACGTAGACATGGTTGGTTCCAATCCATGCAAGTCAGGATCCATCACGAACCTTTTCAGAACGCCATATTCTCTGCCAACCACCCTGAACAATGTAACACGGTATTGGTTCGAGCAAGAAGCCGGGGTAGATAGAAAGCCAGAACAGGGGGGCACCAAAGCCCCGTTCAAGGTCAACTACAGTACCTATTCAGCCGGTAGCGACCACTTCATGTTCACTGATTCTAATGTATCTACCCCTGCAGTGATGATAAATCAGTATCCTGACAAATTCTATCACACCAGTACTGATACTGTCGATAAAATTGACCCGGCGCAGATGGCCTTTTTAAGTCGAGCCTTGGTCCTTTCAGCGATTTCCTTAGCCCATCCCAAATACGTCTCTAAGGAGACTCTACTTACCCTTTGCAGAAATGAGTGTATAGAGATTATGCAAAGGATTACAAACAGAGGGGTAAATGAGCTTGCAAGATGTCTTGGTGATCCAGAGGATATCTATCCAAGAATTCTCAGATGGCTTGATTACGCAAAGGCATTGGGTGTAGATACATTAGAGAAAGCAACAGAGGAATGGAAGCTCATAAGCGAACAAGAGGCAGTAAGAAATGCTCTGAAAGCAAGTCTTGAGATGACCTACACGACCGAGATGATGGTAGCACGGAAAGCATACGAAGGAGCCTGTGTTGAAATCGGGTTGGAAGCAAAGGATGAAGAACATCTAGATATAGACCTAGAGCAATTCGATGAAGAAATACGAAGAAAAACGGAACATGCTCTTTATCCCGGGCATATTGCCAGAAATCTTGAAGAGAAACGGGCCAAGTACTACCGTATTCGAGAAGAGGACAAGCAGTTCTACAACAAGATAGACGAGCTATTGAACCTCTCTCATGAGTGGGCCAGTCTAAATGAGGTATATGACAGACTCTCTTTCGAGTTTGGTGATTGGGAATCGAAGGAACTATGGTCTCTCATCAAAGATCTTGAAAAATTGGGCTTGATTGAAATCAGGGATGCAGAATAGGAAGCGAAAAGCATGCCTCCATTCAAGAAAGTGGTCTACGCCGGGACCTTCGATAGGCTTCATGAGGGACACAAAAGGCTAATCCGGAAAGCGTTCGAGCTGGGAAATCAAGTTGGAATCGGACTGAGCAGTGACGAAATGGCCACACGAACGAGACCCGGGGAGGAGATATTACCCTACGAAGAAAGAAAGAAAGCTTTGTTGGATTTCATTAGACAAGAAGGCGATGAAGAGCGATGCCAAATATTCAAAATCAAAACAGTCATCGGAGGGGGCGACAAAATGGAGGATCTGGAAGCATTGCTAGTAAGCGACGAAATCAAGGTAGTTGAGAATGCATTCAGAATCAACAGAATGCGGATTGAAAACGGGCTCAAGAGATTTGCGATTATCATTATTCCAAGAGTTCTAACTAAGGACAAGAAACCAGTTTCCTCCTCACGAAAACGTCTAGGTGAAACCTTCGAGGACAAGAAGCTCATCTACTGAGAGGAGAGGTTCAGTTTGAAAAAGGGCGACTTGCACTCAGCATATGGAGGCGAGGGGTGGTCACAAAGGGAGAAAACCCATAGGGAAGAAATCGGTGAAATATGGGCGGAATGTGGCATCAATACTGAGTGTGGAAAGCTGAGAAGTGTTCTGCTTCACAAGCCAGGAAGAGAATTGAAGGTAGATGAGCCAGAATCATTCCAGATGCTCGATCATATAGATTTGAATCGAGCTCAAGAAGAATATGAGAATCTTATTGATACTTATGAGGAACAACAAGTCGAAATACATCTGGTCGAACCAAACTCAGAACCTCCACCAAATCTAATGTTTATGGCAGACCTATTTTTCATGACTCCCGAAGGGGCAATACTTGGAAGGCCTGCAAGCACTGTTAGGGCCGGAGAGGAACGTATAGTCCAGCAGAAGCTAGCCAATATGGGAATTCCTGTAATTGGAAGCTTCCGTTCTAGTGGAACCTTCGAAGGAGCTGATGCGGCATGGCTGAATCAGACTACTGTGTTCGTGGCTGATGGTCTTCGAACCAATGTTGACGGTGCTGAACAGTTGAAGCGAGCTCTTGAAGACATGGGTTTTGAGGTGATTAGAGTGGGGCTTCCTGTTGGCTCTATGCATCTCATGGGTGTATTGAGATTCCTCAATAAGCAGAAGGCAATTGTTTGGCCTGGTCGCACTCCATACCGTGCAGTTCAAGCTTTGCGAAACAGCGGGTATGAGGTGTTGTTTGCACCGGACCTGGAGGAAGCGAAGAAAGGCTTAGCGCTCAATTTCGTTACACTTCATTCAGACAAGATTCTGATGCCAGGGGGAAATCCTGTAACTCAGGGATTCCTCGAAGATGAGGGTGTAGAATGTATTACAGTAAGCATACCTGAACTTAGCAAGGCTGCCGGTGGAATCGGTTGCATGTCAGGAATTGTTCAACGGAAAATGGAATGAAGAGCGGAGGAAAAACCGTCATCTTTGAGAAATTCCTTGAGATATCGTTGGGGGTTCAGGGAAGAACCGATTGACGATTTCCTCCATTACGGTTCATTGAATCGACGAGATAAATACTGTTGTATCACCTGCGAAATGCTTGGTTTCGATTTCCACTTCCGATTATCTTGCGATATCTCTAGGGTTAATAGACCGGGAAAGAATCGGTAATGAATCTCATACGTGATTCATGGTGAGAAAAATCGAACGAAGTCTTGTAATTCTGTGCAGCATCATCATCGGTCTTGGCTTTGTCATTCCATGGATGTCTCTCAATATGTTCTATTATCCTTCTGGGAGGAACCAAGTCGAGGAAAAGACATTGGCCAATACACCTTTCGCAGATGTTGCCTCAAACGAATCCAAGGTTATTGTTGAGGGCCAACTCGCCAGAGTGCCTGGAAATCCTTCATTATATCAAACGGAACATAACCTTGGACTACCAGAGGAAGCCATAACTCAAGAATCTGCCATCAACAAATCCGTGGAGTTTCTGAAACAGACAAGGCCAGGAATTCTTAATTGGTCGCTACAATCTACCGCTGAAGAAACCACTTCATTTCGATTCACTTTCGTTCAGAAAGATTTCAGGGCATTCGTAGTTGTCAATAGATTTACCGGCAGAATCACAGACTATGAATGTAGATATCTGCAGATATTTGATCCGGTCAGGTTGTCGAAGGAGGAAGGTGAACAAATCGTATTGGATTTCCTGAAGAAGCAGCGCTATTACCTTCCACCAAATGCGAGGTACACGGGAGATATAGGGTACGACTGTGGGAGATACAAGCGCTTCATATTCCAGCAATACTTGGGCTCGATGAGAATAGAAAGCAGCAGAATCGTTATTGCAGTTTCTTCATTCTCGAAAAGAATCTCTGATTTCGAATACCACTGGTTTGAAACTAAGAAGGTTTCAATGTCTGGGATTCGTGACAAGAACTCAGTCATGGCTTCTACTGCCCTTTACTTCATTGGAGAGCCAGATACTCTATCAGAAGGGCAACTTGATTCAATCCATTTCACAAGTGCAGAACTCGCATTAGCAGAAGTAGAACGAAAAGACAACGGGACAATCTATCGACTTACGTGGTTTCTTGGACTGTCTGTAGACACAGATAACAACAACGAAGAGATAATCGCATCCGTTGATGCCCTTTCATCCGATGTCTATGCTCTCAGAAGTAGTCGCAGGGGAGGTATTACCATCAATGAACATCTCACGCCGCTTTCAACAGTATTCCTTGTTGGTTCGGCATCGTTGGTTGGTCTCTTATCTGCTTCCCTCATCATTGTACTTCTGTTGTCTAGTGAACGAAGAAGGTCCTGAAGGACTAACCTAGCATAAACTGGCCAACTTAGTTTCGAAAAGGGCAATATAAACTCCTAACCAATCACAGCAAAAGCTCATTGCGCAATGCTCGTTTTCCACAAACAAGACCCTACAATACATCCACATCGAAGTTAGCGGAACAAGATAAACCTCGCACGATATGATATCATGAAAGTATCTCCTAAATGGAGGTGAGTGTTCATGGTTCCAGAATGGCCAATAAATCCACCATGGTAAGCGAATAGTAACACAAACGAATCACGGGGTCATTAGTTTGGCCCCATCTTTTTCTTAGAACATTTATCTGTATCAGTACTAGGGGGATAAACAGAACTAAGCTGGGCGGTAACGCACCTTCAACCAGATCTATCACTAAATTCCTAGAAAGAACCCCGAAGCGAGTTTTATGCTACATATAGTCTATGTCAGATGATTCGGGAAGGTGAGCTTGGGTATTTCCGAACCATGGATTAGTCAAAGCGAGTGTTGCAACAAGGATTGCACCAACATTCAACACATCTGAAATGAAGCCAGCACCAATATCTAACAAAGGAATTCTGAAGAGCTGGCTAACCAGAGATAGTAGTAATGACAAAAGAAGCAGGTCACTTCGAACCTCTTTCAACCTCCCAGTTCTCCAGGTAATGAAAAAGGTAGCAATGAGGCCGAACATCAAGACAAGCAGAATCGGCATATGTAGTAGCATAATCATGTTCTGTGATGGAGCAAACAAGCTTATCGCAATCCAATACGCCACTAGAACAGCCATGATTTTGAGATGATGTTCTTTATATTTTGACAGCCAAATATTCAGTAAAGCACCAAGCAAAGGAAAAGTGGTGATACAAATCACGAGGGAACGGATTCGAAATACCGTCATTGTGGAAGGTATAACACCACCAAGGGTAAGCCCTTGAATCAGGCTGTTCAAAGATTGGCCGATAAACGTGAAACCAAACATGAGCGGTAGGTCGGTATACAGTCTGCCAGGCTGGTCATGCCATACCTTGAATAGATAGGTAGAAAGAAGGATAGAAACTATGGCTGCGATAATACTAGAAAGTGAGACTAAATCGAAAGGGATTTGCATTCGGTAGGACACCACCAAGCTATCTTCAATCAAGATATCTGGACTGTAACTTATAAGCTCGTAAGGGTACCAAGAAACAGAATTTCAGAAATATCGAATTCCCGATTCACTAGTTACATTATTTGCGTTTTCACTTGTGCTCAATCGGACTAGAGAAAGGACAGTCAGATTCCTAAGCCAAATGATCCAGTAGTTTGCTCTTCACCATTTCAATATCAAAGGTCTTGACCATAAGAAAAAGAAGAGCGAAGATTATGCCAAACAGCAGGAAAGTAATTATCATTAGATTCGGATCTGCAAAGGAAAAATCCGGACCTTGGGCAGTAGGTTCAGGTCCCAGTTTGAATCCCTCATTGACAAAATTAAGCATTGTATGTGCAGAAATGGTACCCAACAAGGTTTTCTCTTTGGAAAAGCTGTGATAATAGAGTCCGAAGAAAGCACCAATAACAGCGGAAAAGGCAACCATCTTGACAATTTCAGTAATCAAAGTGGTGCCTTCAAGGCCATTCGCAAATGGCCAACAAGCATGCCATACACCAAAAATCAGTGAGGAAAGCAGAATTGCTCTACCTGGAGATAGGAATCTCATCAGTGAATTCTGTAGCAATCCTCTAAAGAGAACCTCCTCAAAAATGGCATTTATTGCAAAAAATCCGAACATATAGAGGAGCATAACTGGCCCAACAATAGTGAGATTAAGTGGGTATGCAGGATTAAGGAAAACGGCGTATAGTACAACACTTAGCATATCTATTCCCAGAACGATAACGAGACCGGTTAAAATGCCAATAGGTACTTGAATCCGCCAGTCACGAGCTGAGAGGCCAAGTACAGAATCGATTTCGGATTTCCGGAACACCCAGAAGTAACCTAAAATAATGAGTAGTGGTCCAAGCTTTGAGGGCATCACATTGAATTTGCTACCGCCAAGACCAAACACGAAAATATCCGTCAGTCTCCAGACTGTACCGATACTCAGCATCAACATAGCAACATGGGGAAGAGCAAGTTTAGAATGGGTAGTCGGTGTTCCTTCACTGACGTGAGGATTCTTAATGGGATTCGACTTCATGATTTCAGCAACCTAATTTCTATACAGTCTAACGTTGTTGAGATGCAATATAAGCCGCTACAAATCAGGAATCGTTCTTTTTTCCAACATTGTTACTAGGAACAAGTCCCGTCACATGTATTCATTCGAAAATATCCGAAAAAGGTCTCTCAACCCTCTTGCCTGTGGAGACGAGTCTCTGTAGTTTCAGAGCGACTTTACGGTTGCCTAAAGCAATTCCTCCAACAACAGTATGATCCTTCAATACTGCTTTGAAATAGGTACCTTCCTTTTCATCAACCTGGACCACCGATTCAAATTTCGGTGACACAGGGTTGAATTCCCCAATAGATGTAAGATCAATTCCCGCGACTTTCAAGGTGTTTCTTGGAGTCGTGCCATTGTAATGCGTTCCTCCCAAATCCACCATGTTCCGTGCTGCTACTTTTCCTGTGTCCAAAGCTACAGGAATGATACCCCACGAGACTCCCTGCCATTCGGTGCAATCACCAGCTGCAAAACAACCTTTTTCTGATGTTTGCATATGTGCATCGACGACAATACCTCGATTGCACCCAAGACCTGCTGTTTTTGCTAATGCAATATTGGGTCGCACTCCAGTTGCAATAATCACCATATCGCCTTCCACGCGGTCCCCTGTTGTAGATTCAAGAGCTTCAACTTCCTTATCTCCGAGAACCCTCTTACATTCAAAATTCATCAAAATGTTGAGACCGAGCTGATTCAATCTCTTGAGTAGGACAGAGCTTGCGGCTGAATCTAGTTGCTTGGGAAGCAGAGTATCGATATGTGAAATAGTAAGGGTATTGCCGCCATATTTTTCCAGAGCCGCAGCAATTTCAATACCCAGAATCCCTCCACCGATGATTATTTGCCGATTGGTTGTTTCTATTCCTTTGCGGATCGTAGCTGCATCCCTCAAAGTGCGAAGCGTATGAACATTTTTTTTGTCGGCACCATGAATCGGTGGAATCCATGGATGGCTTCCAACAGCAACAAGGATTCGATCATACCCATGATATCTTTTGGCGGTAGTCTTTAGGCTCATAGAGTCAACGTCAAGTTGTTTGACAGGTTCTTCCAAATGGAGATGAGCATTGTATTGCTCATACCATTCAGGCGAGTATTGAATCAAATCCTGTATTGATACATCTCCTGCCAGAAAGTCGATTATTCTTGGCCGAGGGTAGTAGGAGTAAGGTTCATCACTGAAAACATCCATAGCAATAGTTGCGTCCATTCTCCCCAGTTCACGGACCGCTGTTATCGCTGCAGTTCCATTCCCCACAATTGCCAATTTCTTCATCTATGGAAATCTCCATCTTGAAACTTGAGCATGTGGAAACCGCCGTCTTCCCCTTATTGAGTGTGACGGCTAATCACTTCAAATCACAATCACGAATCGCAAGAAAATCCCTGATACAATACAGGTCTCGCTAAGATAGACCGATGACAAAACCCATATTCTACATACCACGACAAATGAAATGCGGGATAACAATTGTCAGAAAATGAGTTTAGCATTACCAGAGGCACGATGTCAAAGGATTTGGACCCCAGAGAACGGATTGAAAGAACAAAAGCAATCATATTTGACCTTCATCATACAATCACAAAAACGCGAGAGAGCCCTTCAGAACTCCTGCGCAACATTCTAGCGGAATTCAAAATAGAAGTAACTGATATTTCCGATAACACGCTCCAAGAAGCTTTCGAATACATGGATAGATGGATGGCACGGTATCAAGTTGAGCAGAATGTTGGACCTCACTGGGGCGGCAAAGCAGAAGATTGGATTCAGGCAGACAGGATAATGCTGGAGAGACTCGGATACGAGTTTACTGAACAGAAGATTCTTGAGATAGAGAAGAAATGGAAAAGAGAGACAAAAAGCGCTGATTTTGAATGGCTCATCGAAGAAGCGATTGAAACCATGCAGGTACTTCATTCAAGAGGATATACTCTGGCTATTGCCACTCGAAGGCATGATGATCCAACAGGTAAACTGAAACATGCTGAAGTTACCGACCTAATTTCCTGTATCGAATGGAGCGGTGTATCCGGATATGCGAAGCCCAATCCATATACCCTACTTTCTGTATCAAAACAAATAGGAGTCAACCCGCGATTATGCGCATATGTTGGCAACTACGTTGACTTAGACGTTATAGCTGCTAAGAGAGCAGAAATGGTGCCAGTACTTACCACCTGGGCGAATCCAGATGAAGAAGACAAAGCGCTAGAAAATACCATAGTTATTGATTCGGTAGATGAGCTTACTCATTTATTCCTAGGTAGCTGATTTAGTCTCCTTCGTAGCTGTTTCATCACGGCTTGATGAACCTCGTATCTTCGCACCTATCTTTTTCACAACACCAAGAAGAGCCTCTTTGAACGAAGTGAGCAATCGCGTCGGTAATACGATTACACCAAAAAGCTTTCGTAGAATCTTGTCCTTCATTGTTGCGCGTTCAGGATATGCAATATAAGCAAGCGTATGTTCTTTCAGTACATCCTCAAGAGCCACCGCAAAAGCTTGCTTGGCGAGGTTCGATAAATCTAATCCTCGAAAAATGCCAGAGCGAGCAAATTCTTTCTTGTCGATTACACTCTTCCACTTGAGATACTCGGCCTTTTCAACAAGATCCTCAAGGGCGCTCTGGAGCTCCTCTAGGTATGGCAGAAGCACCGTCTCCAAATCTGTAGGAGTTGGTTCGGTTTTGAGGTCTTCATAGACGGCTCTTATGGCACTGCGCTGACGCCATGGTGGGGTGAACCACAGCTCATGCAATAGACCCTCTACTTTTCTCAAAGTCTCTTCATTTCGTCTCTCAATGTGGTCTGGAATCCTGTCCAAAACAGCTTCTTGTGCAATACCTGCGACACCAGTACTTAGTTCACTCCATTTTCGCTCCAATTCAATGACTGCAGCTGCATATCTGTTGAAGTCAAAATCGAGAATCTCTTCCAAGTCTTCCATAGTTAGCAAATCGAATTCTTTGAGGCGGTATGTTTTGTGCCCAGCAGCAAGCCTCCACATGAATTGAGCCAAAGCTAGCACTTCATCGTCAGCAGGCGGGAGCTCTAGACGTAAAGCATGATCTCCCGGTTGGGCTACCAAATAGCATGATTCGAGAATATCAATCAAGCTATCATAGCCGCCTAAATCCGTAGCAAATAAATCCACCATACCGTGCCCCGTAGTTGACCAGCACTTGAAATGGTTAGTCTCAAGATTACGTTCTATAATTACTCGCTCTTTGTCCCCAAGATGGTCAAACTGATCTGTCAACCCCTTGCTGTATGCCATAACAGCATAAACTGCATACCGTTCTTTACCCTTCTCGATTCCTGGAAGACGCAGAACCAAACCTACAGCATCTAATGGTTCGCCACTTGAAAGCCATTCGCCAGTAGCCTGATCCCATTCCCATCTGTCACCAAGCTCATAGAAGACCTCTCGCAGTCGTGAGAGATCCTCAGCAGCTTTTGCCTTCTCGAGTGTGCGTGTCGCCCATGTTTCATAGTCTCGCTTCATTTTTTCCATACTGCTTCGTTCAACGGACAACCACTTCTGATCGATTTTGAGCTTGACTTTCATGGGTACACCTCCAAGTAGTAGATGATTAGGGATAAAGTTAGGGTTTCTGGGATTTGGGGCATTCTTTGCATACCGTAAGCACCCGCCCCATTATATCTTCTATGCTACGAAATTCTAGGCTATTCAAATCTACACTTGGATAGTACTTCAGAAATCGTACTACCAAGTAGTGAGCGGTCAGCACGAATTCGTTCTGGATCAACACTGATTTTCCAAGGATGTTCAAAATCAAAATGACTCTTTTCCCGATGCATGTAGACATGCTGATAATCATCAAGAACCGTAATTTCTAGTTCCCACCCTGCGTGACACATTTCATTAGGCAAGCGATACTCATTCAAATTCTCAGACTTGACACACCGGATATCAAAGGTCTCCTTTGCGTCCTTAGGAAATCCTAAACTGTATAAGCCTAACAGTTTGTCTTCACTAGGTTCTTCAAAACTGAAGCCAAAATCGTAGATCATCCAATCATCGTATTGCTGAACCCATGTGACGGTGGGATTCCCATCGCGCGAGTTTGATATCTCTTTAATCTCATCAATGGTAGCAGTCACGTAGTATTCCAAACCAGCCAAGCCATCTATTAACTCCATTCGCGGATAGGTCAAGTAGCTGTTAGTGTAAACTGTTACAAAAACACCTCCAAAAACTACAGCGTTTATTGGAATGAGCCAGAATTTGAGGGGGAGCATGTAGCTAATCACTAAGGATAGCACTGAATAGGCTATCACCAAAAACCACGCTAAATCCCTGTAGTCATCTCTCGTACTTGAAGCCAACGAGTTTAGGTGGTGATTTGCCTCTTCGAAGATCACATGAATTTTGTTCAGTGTGGTTTTTTCAATTCTCAATTTGTCAATATCACTAGTTCTGCGAGGGTTTAGAAAGTGGATGAGTTCACCTCCTATTTCACCAGCCAGATGATATACTCTTGCACCAATCAAACCAAATAGGAGATTTGAAGACACCAGAAATAGGAATTGAAGGGCGTTCTGAAATACAGATGAAATCCACAAGAATACAAGCCCATACGCGAATAATACTAGAAATGTGATAATGCCAATCTTAAGATGATACTTGCGCGCAGCCCAGAAATCGACTCGAATTGCCCCCTTATACTCGAAACGAGGCCGTTGAACCCATTTCACATGAAGCTCTGCCACTCTTACCATCTCAACCGACGAATAGACTCAAGTAATATTCGAAATCATGTGACTATATCAAGTTGTTCCACCAGACATAGAGTGGATTACTAACTTCAGTAACGTCGTGAACTCGGTATGGCCCAGATAATCTGAGAGAATGACGTTCTCCTTAAGTTAGAACATCATTATTGGATTGAAATCAATCCACGAAGAATACTTCTGCTAGGTTCTCTCTTGCAACTATCCGAATCTCCATTCCATCTTCAAGTACTTCCGAGGCATCTTCTACTTTGACAGCAGCAATAGCACCACGAGCATATCCACAAGCTGCAAATTCACTTATTGGACTACCAAATTCTGCAAGAACCGCACTAACCCGGGATAGAAGATCATCTACATCACCGGGACAATTTCTAAAATGGCTAGAAAGATTTGATGCCAGAACCGCTATTTCATCAGATTCCCATTGTCTTTCAAGTTGTTCCGGTTTTGTGGCAATTACCACGCGACCAGTTGTCATTCCATTTCTTCCTACATTATTACCTTTGAGTATGGGAAACAATGCTCCTTCACGGTCGCTGTTTTTCTTTGTGGGCAATGTGGCATCTCCTCAGAATCACTTGGTGTTTTGGGAATTGTTACGCTGTATGCCCTATAAGATTTGCTTGTTGAGGGTAACCTCCAAGCTAATAACACAGATAGACCCAATCAAACGTGAGGTTATTGCTTTGACTGTGTATCAATTTGAAGACAGAAAACCAAGAATCGGGAAGGATTCTTACATCAGCAAATCTGCATCAGTCATAGGGAAAGTAACACTTGGTGCAGAATGCTATGTTGCTCCCGGGGCGGTTGTCAAAGGAGACTACGGTGAAGTTGTAATAGGCTCAGGAACAAGCGTTCAAGATAATGTAGTAGTTCATGCTAGACCGAATGAGATTACCAAAATAGGGTCTCGTGTAACTCTGGGTCATGGTTGCATAATCCATAATGCCACGGTGGAGGACGAAGCAGTCATTGGAATGGGTGCCATAGTGTCAGATTATGCCAAGATTGGTCAATGGGCAGTTGTGGCTGAAGGAGCGGTAGTAAAGGCCAGAGATAACATACCATCGGAAAAGGTCGCAGTTGGAATTCCAGCAAAGGTCATAGCTGAATTAACTCAGAATCATCGAGTTGAGCTTGGAAGTTTCAAAGACAAGTACATAGAAATGGCCAAGAGATACCAAACTGGACTCAAACCAATTGAATAAAGACGGTGTGATTCATTGCTGTATCATTTTGTCTCGGTTGAATCGAGCGAGTGCCAACACCCAACCAATTAGCAGTATTACTACTGAAACAAATAGCGTAACTATGTTTACGAGCCAAACAAATGGGGGTTGTATAGCTCCCTCGGTTAGAGATACCATGGGTAGCATCATGGGTAGCATGAAAACAAGAATAACAGCTGAAGATGTCTGATATGCTTCATAAACCCGCTTCACTTTTCCGCTTATGAGAATATTCACTGCAATCACAGCAAATACCATAATCACACCAGAGGTTGCAATAAGGAATATTCCCGGCAAATCAGGAATCAATACCAGGGGCCTACCAATAAATAACAACACCAAATTTGGAATCGTCAAAGTAAGTACTGTTGAGCTTGCGAGGATAGCCAAACTAGGTACTGCTGATGCCAAGATCTTTCCCCATAGCAACTCATTGTCGGTCAGCGGTGTGCACAGGAGGGGTTCAAGCGTATTCTGCTCACGTTCACCAACAAGTGAATTGGCTGATATCAACGTTGCCGGTACAATTGCAAAAAGAGCTAGGAATGATGAAATAAACGGTGCAAGTAAAGCGCCAACCAAAGCGGTTTCTGACTCCGGGACAGTCAGAGCCAATCCCAGAATTGATGAAATTGATATTATCGGCCCGAATGCGGAACTCATTATCAAACCATACTTGACTAGACCAACGTTCAGTGCCATCTTCAAATCCGTTGAAGCTATGATTTTTGGTTTGTCCCAATTCATTCGGACAAATCCTCCTTTATGACACTGAGGTAGAGATCCTCAAGCGTAGTTTCCTCTTCAGCCAGCTCAATAACATCAATTCCCTTTTTCAATAGAGAACGTAGCAGAACCGGGTTGTTTTCTCGGGGATTCTCTATTTCCAGTATCAAAGAGTTGCCTTGATTCTCTACAGAAAGTATGAAATCGAAGTCTCTTGCTAGGTCCTGGACTGCCTCGATTTCGTTGCCAATGACTAGACGATAGTACTGCCGACGCCGCAATCTATTCCTTAATTCATCTGTCTTACCTGAAACGAGTATCTTGCCTTCATCGATTATTGCGATATGATCGCAGATTCTGTCAACTTCAGCAAGATTGTGCGAGTTTAGGAGGAATGTCTGCCCGTATTCAGCAGACAGGTCTAATATCAGCTTACGAACACGTTTGGCAGCTACAGGATCCAACGCTGATGTGGGTTCATCAAGTAGAAGGACCTTGGGCTCATGTATGAGCGCGCGGCATAGGGCAAGGCGTTGACGGTTTCCTGTGCTCAGTTTTCCAGCAAGGTCATTTCTTCGCTCCCAGAGCTCCATAAATTGGAGGAGTTCATGAATCCTCTCTTTGGCTCGATTCTCTTCAAGTCCATATAGGCGGGCGAAATACAGCAGATTCTCATATGCTGAAAGTGTTTCATAGTGAGTATGGTTTCCTTCCTCAGGCAATACGCCGGTTATTTCGCGAACACGTACTGGTTCCGACACAACATCATAGCCACAAACAGAAGCGGAACCACGATCAGGCTTAAGCAATGTGCATAGAAGGCGAACCGTAGTGCTCTTGCCTGCACCATTTGGACCAAGTAATCCAAACACACTTCCTTTTGGAATTTCGATGTTTATTCTATCAGCGGCAACGAGTTCCCCAAATCGCTTCGTAAGATTGTCGGTTTCAATATGATTCTGTTGGGCCAAGATAAGGTCCCCCACACGTTCCTGTTTAGTGGATTTTGGTGGCTATTCTTTAGCTATGACTTTCGCTACTACTGAGGTCGTTGTCTCGCGTATTCCGGGGATGTGTGCAATCTTCCCGACAGTAATCTCATAGAGCTCTTCCAAATCTTGTACATCAAGCAACAACACAATGTCATAATCACCAGTAGTTACTGATATACGTCTGGCTTGGTCTATTTCCCGCAATTTAGCAACAACTTCATCGGTTTTGCCTATCTCGATATCCATCAACACATATGCGCCAATTCGTTTCATCATGACTAAGGTCTACCCCTTTGCTCTATTTAAGTTATCAAATTCCTAAGAACGTCCAAACTCTTTCAGTATAACCAGTGTCTCAATCTCATCAATTCCAGGAATATTCTGTACGCGCTTGAGTATTTTTGTTCTAGTTTTGCCAAGATTCCTTGTCCTTACCGCAAGTAAATAGTCATGTTTTCCTGCCAATGCAGAAACTGACTCCACACCATTGATGGCCCACAAGGATTCTATGATATCACCAGTCTGTGGCTTGACTTTCACTACTACCAGCGAACGAACATCAGAGGTCTCTAGCGCAATCACCCCCGAAATCACCAGTAGTACTCCAAATAACTTCAATACCCAGATGAAGCTTCCTTCTGCAATAGCTCCAAAAGCTCCAGGAAAAATGAAATTCCCAATCAATGTTATCGGAATCCCGAGAACTACAGAAATAGCACTTAATGAGTTAACAACAGCCATTCGTCCCATTCCAAGGGCTCTTACATACATAACAACGGACAAGAAAATGGTTACTGACGAGCCGATGATGATGTAAACAAGAGAATTCAACGAGTTGATAATGGGTTCCCAGTTTGTTTTTGTGAGTGTCGGAATCATAGCGATGCTCATGCATGCATTGAGGAAAAGGAGGGTCCAAAGTCGCAAGTTCAGCGAATCGAACCTTCGCCCTTTGTCGTCTTTATACCGCTTTGCTTTTCGCATGCAGTAAGTATATCCAGCAGATGCAAGATTCATTGGCCCGATGACGATTATTAACGCCCATAAATCGAACCCCGAAGGTTGAACGCCAACAAGAATGGCACCAAAGAGGACTGACATAATGCATTGAATCTCTATGGCCGTTGGGGTGTCTTTCTCAGCCAACAAGTCACCAACTAGAAGATAGATGATAGTAAGTTGGCCATAGGGCAAAATCGCTGATGCGTCCGTACTAGATACAAGCATGTAGTAGAAGAACGTTGAAACACCAGCAAGGATGCCGCCAAGAATAATGTACTTCGTTGGTTGCTTTGGTGGTAGTGATATTCGAAGAAAATCCGGATCGAGATTCGAGCCAAGTGATCTTCGTTGATTCCGAGATTTCCATCGAATGCTGAGGATAGCTACAAGAATGGTCGTGATAATCCAGCTAATCCACTGTGATAAGAACCCATAGGCTATCGGATTGGAAATCAGTACGTTTATGGCAAAGACATCAAAGGATACAGAAAATGCTCGCATAAGACCTGAGCCAATGGCAAGAGCGTATAGTAAGGTGCTAGCAGACCGACGGCCAACATTCCTTGGAGTTGTAGGCAGTTTCAACCACCTACCTCCAAACGAAATAGCTGACTCTAATCCTTTGAATCCTTATCGTTGTCGCTCGCCCGTTGTGCCAAGATGAATTCATCGAAAGTCATTCGTTCTCCTTCTTTCATCTTCTTAACGGCTTCATCAACACGTTCCTTACGACGTTCACGGCGCCTACTTTTCCGCTCATGGGCTCGCATCTCACGAGATTCTGATTCCTGCTTCCGGAGCTTCTTGTATATCTCATCTATATCAGAGCGAATCTTCTTGAGCTTCTTCTCGCCCGCCTTTACTTTCTTCAGCCATTCAACGAAGTTCTGATGTGCCTTGTCCGCCTTGTCTTTCTCTTCTTCGAGTTCGGGGCGAATACGAACAACCTCTTTGTGATGAATCTGAGATTGCTCGGACAAGTCAAGTACATGTTGGTGAGCGTCTCCGGCCTCCTCTTTGAGCTTCCTTTCACGACGACGCAATTCACTAATCCGATCCTGTTTCTCCTTTTCCTGATTTATCTTGATTAACTTGCGTTCAAGCTGAGCTATATCTTCAACTATCTCCCGTTCTTCTTCCATCGTAAGCTGTTCAGTTTGTTGACGCCAATCAAGTCTTTCAATGCGTTCTTTCAACTTACGCTGGTCGGTTTTTGGGCTACCAACAAGGTTGTTTTGGAGCTCCTGTCTCTCCTCTCTCACACTTCTCAGCTGTTTATGGAGAGCGTCCCGTTTCTCCTTCCATTCAGCTATCTCAGCATTAATACGATCTCGTTCTTCGCGCTCAGATTTGACTGATTCTATCAGTTTGCGAACTTCTTCGTTGTGTTCGTCTCTAATTTTTTTATACTCGCGCATCTTATCGCGGTTTCTTCTGAGCTCCTCGAGATATTCTCTTGCTTCCGTCTTTAGTTCTCTCAGTCTGGCTCGTAGATAGTCCACATCTTCATGCGCAGTTTCAGCGGCTTCTGTCAAAATTGGGTTACCTCAAAACTTCGTTTTACGGTCCTTTATTCTCAGGACGGATTTCATCAGATTAGGATAATTGTGAGTGCTGTTTACCAGCAATCTGACCGAACGGCACTTAGCGAATCTTAAAAACCTTCGCCTTTGCTACGGTCCTTCCGAATGAGACTTTCCGCAATTCGTTCTGCAATACGGATTTCTGTGACACTCTGTAAACCAGCCCAGCCAGGGGTAGCGTTCGCTTCAAGTACAAAGCATTCGCCTTCCTTGTCCGGAATAATATCAACCCCCACCAGCCAACCTCCGACTATTCTAGCTGCTTTTTTGGCAAGATCCTTGATTTCCAAATCGTTTGGCCTTGCCGTGCCTCCAGCATGGATATTCGTAACGATACCATCAGTACTAACACGCTGCATATCAGCAATAACCTGACCATCAACCACAAGAGCACGAATATCATAACCGGGATTTTCTATGTACTGTTGAAGCAAGAACGCACCCTTGCCATATTGCTGGCTATGAAACTTCAGGATATCATAGATATTCCTAATGTCGAATTGCTTCTCAATTAGCCTGATGCCACTACCACCAAAACCGAGAAGGGGTTTCAAAACACAGGGATTATTCTTGTTAACGAAAGCGGCTGCGTCCTCTATGGATTCGGTGATCAATGTCTTTGGTACAGGAATGCCATGATGTGCAAATTTCCTGATTGTCTCGGCTTTGTTTCGCATAATCCGAATAGCTTCTATGGAGTTGATTAGGGTCACACCAGTTGTAGCAAGGGCGGATAACAAATCCATTCGACTGAGATAACTACCGATGTCTGAAGCTCCTATGTCCAAAACGATGACTACATCCAAATCAATCAGGTTCCGATTGCCTTGAACAATCTCATATGTTCCGTCACTTACGGTTCTTTTCACCTTCCACGGAAGAATATGAACAGCTTCCACGCCAAGTTTCTGCAAAGCGGTCTCCAGCTCACTGACCCTCCGTGAGAAGGGATCAGAAGACAGTAACCCGAATCTCAATGCTTCTCCGGACACAAATATCGCCTCTTGCACTACTAAGCTGACTATAGCGTGCATCTTTTAATGATACTACATGTCATGTATTTTTGAAGCCTATGAATCTGTTTTCAGAAGATCAAACACGTAGAATATCTGATAAAGTGAGCGAGAAGAAAGGGAGCGTCCTCATCACATTCAGAAATCCGCATGGGCCCACTCGACTCAAGAAGCTGTGGCAAAAGACCCTTTCTCAAATCGGTTACGACGTTGACTGTATAAGCTGGTGGTCCAGTTCTGGAATTATTGGGCTTCTGGAATGTGAAATAGAAGATGGTAGTACGATTTATGGGCAATGGGCATTGGGGGACAAAGTCGAGCTCTATAGGGTAGAGAATGTTAGCGAGGAAGATATTGTTTCAATAAAGGATGGTCTCGGACAGGGCAATATTGCCTCCTCGGCTATGCGATCAATGAGAATCGGCGAAACAGGCGAAGGGTGAATTTCACGAAACAGTTAATGTCTTGCTTAGGTTTCGTGGTTTATCCGGATTGATTCCCTTGTCAACTGAAAGGAAGTAGCTCAATAACTGAAGTGGAATCACATCTAGAATTGGATTGAGTAGAACATTTGATTCTGGTACCTCAAGATAATCAGATTCATGCTCTACATAAGGTTCAAGCTTATCCTCTTTTTCACCAACAACTATGGTTCTCCCACCCCGACATGATACTTCATTGATGTGGTTAATCACCATCCAGCTATCTTCTGTAGTTGTCACGAAAATGACGGGATAACCATCTGTGACAATACTCAAAGGACCATGTTTGAACTCGCTGCTATACATCCCCTCGCAGTGATTGTAGCATATCTCTTTGATTTTCAAAGCTCCTTCTCGTGCCACACCATCTGTAAGGCCATATCCAAGGCAATACAAATCGGGTACATCCAGCATTGTTGGTGCTAGATTCTTAGCCAGTATTCCAGTATGATCAATAGTCTTCTGCGTGAGCTCTGGTAAGTCACGCTTCAAGCTGTCAATGATTGCCTTGCCTTCGGAGTTGTCCAGAGTTCCATTCCTCATACCTAGGCGAGTGGCAAGGTAGGCGAAGATGATAGTCTGAGAGAAATAGGTCTTTGTTGCAGGTACGCTTACTTCGTAGCCGCAAGCCATCGGAATGTAGTCATCAGCACCAAACATGAGGGTGCTACCGATAACGTTCAAGACACCAAGAGTCTTGCCAGCGCCTTTGTCCTCTACGAGGTCTAAGACATCCATAATGTCCTTGGTTTCTCCGCTCTGTGATACAAGCATACACAAGGTGTCCTCATCAACGGTATTACCATACATTGGCTTGAACTGACCGCCAATCACTGGAGTTACTGAAATTCCAGCAAGGCGGTTGAAGTAGTATGTACCAACAAGCCCTGCGTTGAATGAAGACCCACAAGCCACCAAGTAGTGTTTTGATGTTTCCTCAATCATTTTGAGCCAGTTATCTGCTTCTTCGTCCTCAAGGACACCAAGAACATCTTGAGCTATCTCTGGCTGTTCGTTGATTTCTTTCAGCATGAAGTGGGGAAATCCACCTTTCTCCGCTGCGTTTTCGTCTACATCAGATTTTTCGGGTTCACGATTCAGCTTCTTCCCATCTTCGATTCTGAACACATCAACAGAGCCAGGACCGATTTCTACCATTTCACCTTCGGTGATGTAGACAACGTCATTGGTGAGGGGGAGAATGGATGGAAGATCGCTCGATACTATGGCTTCTTTGTCTGTTAAGCCAGCCACAAGTGAGGAGCCCATCTTGACAGCATAAATCTTCTTTTCGTCTGCTCTGCCCACTGCAAATGCATAAGCACCCTCCAAATCCTGAGTAGAAAGACGTACCGCCTCGCGCATATCTCCGGTTTGTTCATAGTATTTGTCAACAGCGTGAACACAGAGTTCGCCGTCATTATTGGACCTGACTTCATGACCAGTTTCGATCAGCTCTTCCTTATACTGATGGTAGTTGTGCAGGTTTCCGTTGTGCGCACCGTAGAAGGTTTTTGTACAGCCGAAATGGGGTTGGGCATTTGTTTTCGTGGGAGCGCCATAGGTTGCCCAACGCAATTGGGCGATACCTCGGTCACCTCGCATTTCAGAGAGATGAAGCCGTCTGTTGACATCTTCGATAGTGCCAACATCCTTCCGCAAATCTACCTGCCCATTTCTTACTGTGGCTACCCCAACCGAATCGTAGCCACGATATGTCAGTTTCTTGCTGCATGTAACAAGCAATCGACCGATGTCATCACGATTTTTGCTGACGATACCCGTTATCCCGCACACATTGCTCCCTCGTCATTTCAAGATAATCTGTTTTCATTCGGTCTACAGGTGGCTACTGCAGAACATTCCGTAAAAAAGGCTTGTGGCAGTTCAGGTTTCGTTTGAAAGGTAGGCGAGGGTACGAAGAGCTTTTATCACCTTTACGAGTAATACACGCTACTACTGGTCGGGATAGAGATATGGGTAATCAAAAGAGGCTTGCACTGTTACTTCATCCACTGAGAAGAGATCTCTATGAGGTGCTCTGTGAGAATCCAGGAACCTATCTCCTCGAACTAGTAGATATCCTAGAATCCCCGCTTGGTACTCTAAGCTGGCATCTTCGAGTGCTTGAACGAGAGGGTCTAATCAATTCCATGAAATTTGCGGGAAAGAGGATATACTATCCAAAGATGTTGCGATCAACCGATGCAGAAAAGGCATATCTTACCATGCGCAGCGATACGGCCCAAGACATATTCGCATATATTGTAAACAATCCAGGCTGTTATCAAAGAGAAATGGCACAAGCAATAGACGTGCATCACGATACGATTCGCTGGCACGTATCAAAAATGCAAGAAGTTGGCTTGGTGAAAGTAGAGAAAGAGGGAAGGAGAAAGAATCACTATCTAGATGATTTAGGTGATGCTCTTCTTAAAGGAAGCCTGAATACGATTACCAAAGCATTTGTCATGTTTCTCATGGAGAAGCTGGAGGATGGCTGTTTGAATCCTGAAATCAAGGAATCCTCAAAAGAACGCGTCACAATAAGAATTGATTGTCCTGATGAAGGAAAGGATTGTTTCTTGACTATAGACCTTAATGAGTGGAATCTCGATTTGCTCGATGAGATTCCCCAGATAGAGCACAAACATACTGCTGAAGCAAAAGGTATGTGATCAGCAATGCAAGTGTTTGTCAGTATATGCTGGCTGACTCAAGCTAGCTTTTTTCTCTGAGCAATAGGTTTTTAATCCGCATACGGTTTTGACCTCAAGAACCCTGGAGGAAGAATCTTGAGCTCAAGGTCAGGAATAATAACAAGTGGAATAATTGTTGCGCTGGTGTTCGCCGGTATCGGCGGTTTTCTGTATATGACCGATCCGTTTGCACCTCGAACGGTTGCGGTCGTAGTCATGGAACCAGGTTTCGGTGACCTCAGCTTTGCCGATCATTTTGAAGAAGGACTTGAAAATCTACAAGGAGATATCCCGGTTGAGTATAGAATACCAGAGGAACTCCCCAGTACACAGGCTGAAGCAGTACAGATTTTGGAGTCGCTTGCACAAAGTCAACAGCATACGTTGATTCTAGCAGCTGGAGAACGCCTTGAGGGCGCAGTTGCGTCCGTTGCAGCAGATTATCCTTCTCAGGAATTTGCAATAATTGGTGGAGTCGTTGATGCAGAGAATGTCGCTTCAGCCACCTTTGCAACGGAACAAGCAGCTTTCTTAGCGGGAGCCCTAGCAGCCTTCGTTGCGTCAGAACCATCCTACACCGATATAATTGGGATTCTGGGAGCCACTGAAGAGGATGCAGCAATAACTAGAATGATTAATGGTTTCATACAGGGCGTGCAAAATGCCAATTCAACGTATGATTTCAACGTTGAAGTGCTGGAACCCGAATACCTGAACGGATACAACGAAACAGCACTTGCCGAATCGAAAACTCAAAACATGTTCATTCAGCAAAATGTATCAATCATTTTCGCCCCTGTCCGCGCAAGTATAAACGGTGTTAGACGAGCAATGGAGAACATAAATGCAACATTGCGTGCTGAGGGTAGACTGCCATTGGTTATAGGAGCAGAAGCTAACCAAGACTATTATGGTTGTGCAAACCCAGAAATCCCAGTTGCTCCAAGCTGGATTCCCACTAGTGTTGTTCCTCGGACAGGAGAGGCAGCCTATGATATCATCAACGCTACTCTCTGGAATGACTTCCCAGGAGGAAAGACGTTCCACTACAACCTTTCCAATGGGGGCGTCAATGTCACTGATTTTGAATACAGTTCCACATATCTAAATCCAATTGATGGATTGATGGATGCATTGAGGGATTACAGGATTCAAATAATCGCTGGAACGTTAGAAATCAATCCATAGGAACAGATGGGAAGTCTTTTCCCATCTTACTTCCTCCTTGGAAGTTATGAAGGCTAAGGAAATAGCGAACCTGTTTTTGAGATGCAATATTCTAAAAAATACTGAGCGCTCAGGCTGGGCCCTTGAAGGAATAACAACTATTGCTTCTGAAAGCGTAGCAGAACATTCTTGGGGTACTACCATCATCGCGCTAATTTTGGCGCTTCTTGAGGACAGTCAAGGGAAGAATTGTGATATTTCAAGGGTTCTTACCATGGCATTAATCCATGATCTGCCGGAATCGCTTATTTCAGACATTCCTTCAAAGGCAATCGTGAAAAGAGATAAAGAGTTTCTAAAAGCCAAGAAAGATTTAGAAAATAGTGCATTTGAAGAAATCATTTCTAGTTTCCCAGAAAAGAAAATACGCAGAAGATTAAGAGAAGCGTGGCAAGAATGTGTTGCATGCAAAACCCATGAAGCAAAAATAGTGAGAGCAGCTGATATACTTGATATGATAGTACAAGCTCGGAGTTTCGAGAATTCAGGGGTTCCCCCAACCCTGTTGAATACATTCTTCACCGAGAGTAAGGATGTGCTAAGTAGTCTTACAATAGATTCTGTGATGTCGATATTCGATGAGCTAGCTAAAGATCACAAAGACTTGATTAGAACCGGGGGATAATCGAAGAACCATTCATGTCAAGAGGGCTAGAGAATCAATTGTTCGAGAATCCACACTCAACGATAGCTTTCAATCAAGTTAAAGTGGACCTTTTCCTGAGAACACCAGCTATAAGTCTAGAAACTCGTATTGGCTCAGGAACTCGACCTTCGATTACGAAAGTATTCAAAACATCTTTGCATCTAAGAATACTCATTCCAACTACATTCACAAAGACGCTCTGGTTGTTACCAAGGGAAACCTCTTGACGTTCCCCACCTTTTCTTATCATCTCCATTCGGGCCTCATAATCTTCAGGAAAATATTCTCGAATGTACTTCTCAATTCCTTCTGTTTCTTCATACGTCACGCTAATAACGGGTATATTGACAGCATCATAAAGCCCTTGCAGATTTACGATATTGAACCAAGAAATGACAGAGCCCCCAAGCATTAAGGCGCGGATATCTGGACGATTCAGCCTTTTGTACATCGCGATTATTTCCTCAGTTGAATCGAGTCCTCCGACTGTTGGATGACACATCCCAAACCCATCTATGCGCAAATCACCCCGCATCACAATACCAACTACAGTACTTGTTGAATCTTGCTTGGAGAAACTCTCAGCAATTCCCAACACGCGGGCTCCTGCTTTCCAAACATCGTATTGTTCTTCTCTTGAACCAAGGGTGAGTTTTTCCGCAGTATCTCTCAAGATTATCCAATCCACGTCGTATTAATAGCTCCATACGAAAAAAGATATCGAGAGGTCTTTCGGCCAGCGTACATTTATTAATGCGCAATTCCCAGACCAGACGAAGTACCACGAGCGAGACTGGAGAAAAGCCACCATGTTCGACCTAGATTTCGAACAAACGCAGGGAAAAATCAAAGAAATAATCAAAGAGCGATGGGAGCAAGGTATTGCTGCCGGGGTGAGAGCCATTATGCTCTTGTCAAAAGAGGGTCTCCCCATCACCTCAGAGATCACTACTGCAGACTTGGAAGAAGCAGAAATAGCAGCTATGGCCGCATCGATTCTAGGTGTTGCAGATATGGCGGCTGTACGAATGGACCAAGGAGAGCTTGAGCAGGTTCTAATGACGAATGAAAAGGGATACATTGTGATTACGAGTGCAGGTGAAAAAGCAATACTCGTCCTTGCTGCAGCCAAATCCAGTAGAACAGGAGCACTTGTGTACGAAGCAAAGACAATGGCTGAAAAGATTGCACCACTTCTCTAGTTTAAATTTCTCCGGTAAGCCACAATACAATCCTGTAGGCCAATCTCTTGTTGTCAGAGGATTCGTACAGTTCATTCAGGGCGTAATTGTCAAGCAGGAAATTGGTGCCAACAACAACCATCCTGTTCTGTTTATCGCCTTCCAAACCCACCATTACTGTTTTGTTTTCAACGTAAAGAAGACCATCTTCATCCTGCCTAGAAATCTGTGTGTATGCAATTTCATAAGCATCACCTGTGTAGTTCAAAGAGCAGCCTAAGTAGTCGAAACTGCTCACCCCTAGAGTGACAGCATGCGGTTCTAGACCAGTTATCAGACGTGTAGATGGAATGCCGTTGAGTACTATTCTCGTCTCAGGTATGCAATCGTAATTGAAAGTAATGTGAAATCTCGATAGAAGCTTATTTGCAGCACCTACATTTATACTGGAATTATCCAACCCAACAACAAAAAGGCTACCACCGTCTTCCCAATACTCTGTGTACAGGTCAAGTTCATCCACAGTATATAATGGGCTTGTCGTTCCTGAATTCAGATCTGCATTGGAATAACTCCAAGTGCATGGATCCAAAATAGCTACCGCATCAAGACTCTTCAGCCTAGTGAAGGTTAGTTCATCCGAACCACGGATTTCTTCTACTGCAACACCCAATTCGCCGAGCGTTTCATAGAAGCTTCGAAATTGACCATAAACTGAATCAATTGGCCATACGGTATGCGTCAAATCAAAGCCAATGGTAGCAATAGGTACGTGGACATCAAAAGCAGTCTTTACTCGCATGGTAAGGTAATCCGGTGAGGATATGCTTAACAAGACTTCTAGATTTTCGTGTGACTGGGAGCTTATCACTCGGATGCTGAAAGAAAACACACCAGTTTGGTTCACATAAACCGTATCTATGCCCCGAATCCAAGAAGCTGCAGATCCCATATAACTCAGATGAAAAGTTGCATTGGTAGTTGCGAATATGGAGCATGTAACTGTAGTAGTGACATTCACAAATATTCTTTCGAAATCATATGGAAACTCTTCGGGCATCACATATGCCGCCATCGGGTAGGAATTACGTTTAGGGACATTTTCTAGATGTGCTTTTGCAGCGTTCAAATCGAGTTGACCAGCCCCTACTTCCCAAGACTCGGCTGCAAGGTGACTCGCACTTGCCAATAATGCCGCCTTAATCATGCCAGGAGTCCATTTCCAACCGTTGGAGTCACACAGACTAATCAAAGCCGCAGCTGCTGCAGAAACTCTCGGGGCTGCAAAGCTTGTACCATAGGCAACTTCTCTGCCGCTAGCATCTTCATATATTCCCAAGGCGGCTATATCGGGTTTGATTATTCTGTTTCTGAGGGGGCCGCGTCCTGAAAAAGGAAACAGGGCACCGGAACTATCTATTGCTGCTACAGCGATGGCTTCTTGAAAAATGGCAGGTGTTTCAATGGAGGAGCCTCTGAGCCCGTTTTGCCCTCCGTTCCCAGCGGCTGCAACCAGAACTACACCTTGTGAAAAGGCCCACTCTATTACTTCCTGAAGAGGTTTTCCGGAGGTTGGCATGCTTCCTAGACTGAGATTGATGATTGTAGCATCAGTCTCATTCACCACCCACATAATCGCTTGCATAACCCCTTGGAGAGTTGCATGGTTTTCAGAGGTAATTACCTTCGCATTCACAATTTGTACATGGGGGTTTGTCCGTACCGCTATCTCGGCAACATACGTACCATGAGGAACATCATTTGGTTTACTATCAGAGGTAGTCTCATCATTCACAGAGTAACCATACGATGAATTCACAAAACTTCGCTCAGATACAATACGGGTAGAAAGCCCATTTGAGGGTGAAATACCGGAATCGATAACCGCAATACACGGAGCAGAAGAGAGCGGAAGTAATCCCCGAGGTAGAAAAGCAGAAACGGTAACCCCCGTAGTTATTATTATGGTTGCTATGAGAATGGCTTTTCCTCTACGCGGAACAAGCTCATTATCAGGTTGCATTATCTACTCTGCTCCATCTTCGATATCTACAGCTGCGCATAAAGGCTAAGCTATTAACGTATTAAACCCTCTTTTGGGTTCCAACAACCAAATCCTTATCTCAATCAGGAATAGCATGCATACGAGGTGTCAGTCCGTGGTTATGGAAGACCCAGACTACCATGCAATGCAGGAAGCCGATACAATAGGCATATTTGAACCAGGAAGTAATATCGAACGCGAAGTCGACTGGGATAGGCTTTTCCATGTATTGGTGTTGACTGGTGCAGCTTTTGCCTTCACAATAGCACTCGGCTTGGTCATCATGATCCCCCTTTTCATACTGGGCGGGATATCAGTCAACTTGACCACGTTGCAGATTGAAATCGCCCCTTGGGCATTTTTGGCAATAACAATTTCAGAACTTGGATTCTTAGTTCCGCCAATCAGATATATCCGAAAGCACGGTTTCGACTTTGATGCAATTGGCCTTAAACGGGGAACACCGGTCAAAGAAATCCTCTTCGGCTTAGGAACCGGGGCTGTCATGCTTGCGTCAAACATACTGATTACCTTCATCGTCTATGAACTAGTAGGCTATCCAGAGGGTGATCAGGTGGGGCTTATCTATGCCCAGACTATTCCAGAACTAGTCGCTTGGGTTGTTGTTATGTTTGTGGTTGTAGGACTTTCAGAAGAACTCCTCTTCCGAGGCTTCCTCCAAAGGAGAATGGATATCTATTTCCGAGATAGAAGAAGTCGCTACAAACTCATTTCGCTCGTTATTACTTCCCTAATTTTCGCCGCGATACACCTAGATCTCTATGGTATGCCTGCCCGTTTTGTACTCGGGCTGTTCCTTGGTTGGTTAGCCCAAAAAAGGAATTATTCCATAATAGGACCTACAGTTGCTCATGGTTTAAACAATTCAGTGGTTGTTATCCTGGCGTTTCTCGGAATCTAAAAAAATGGTAAAAGGGTTGACAATCAACCCTTCAGTTACCCAAATGGGCAATCCGGTATACTAGCCTTCGTATTCGAAAGCAACTTTCACATTTGCACGATAGGCAACAATCTTGCCGCCATCTACCTTAGCAGTGAAATGATCCACATCAAGACCGACGATGTTTCTAATCGTCTCTGCTGCCTTTTTCAACGCATTTTCAGCGGCCTTTTCCCAAGATTCTTCAGATTCCCCAATAAGCTCTATAACTTTGACAACCGTAGTCATTTTGTATCTCTCCTCAAATGGATAGAATTCCAATGTCAAATGGCCTTAAGGCTGTTGCCCCTAATCAATAAGAATCTCCATTCTATGCCAACGTCTGCCTATTCATGAAGACAATATATGCTAAGAGCAACATGGCAGAGGAGAAAATCAGAACTCGTATAATATCGGGAGTGAAATAAGTGATAGGCAGGCCCTTGAACGCGGTGTCAAATAGCATCACTCGGCCAAGGTTCAAAGGATAGTACTCATCAACAATTCCCACATCCATGAAGCCTGTCCCGACTATGAAAGAGGAAAACAGAAGAAGTAGAAATGATTGATTCGCCTGGAGACGAGTATTGCATAAAGTGGAAATAAAGACACCCAGAGCAGAGCCAGAGAATGCCATAAGAGCCAATACGGCGTTGAGGGTAAGATAATCGGTATTAGGTACAATGCCAAATAGACCAATCCATAGAACCAACAGGAATTGAGCTTGAATCATACCCACCGTGAAATAGGCCAGAGTCTTGGATAGTATTGCCTCGAGTTTCGTTGCTGGGGTAAGAAGCATCCGGTTGAGGGGTATATCGCCAACAATAGCTTGTGCAGCAGTGGCAGCTGTTGCAATAAATGATGCAAATACAAGAAGAAAAACTCCGAAGGTGGCTGCAGTGTAGTTTCCCTCCGGCTCAAATTCTCTAACGTTCTTCATCCTGACTTCGCCCTTTATCCAACCGTGATCCGAACGAAAAGACACTATGGCTTGGCTAAAAGCGGTATATACTGCTGATTGTTGATCGAAATTCGTAGAGCTGATATGAATCTGAACGAAAGCGGGAATATCCCCTGATATGTTACCCTCAAATCCATACGGTATTACAGCATAGGCATCCACAGAGTCCCTGTAAAGAGCATCAAGGGCTTCTTCCTCGGTATCATACATTGTCACTAGTAGACTAGAACTCTCTTGGAGATACCAAGTGAAATTCTCGGATAGGTCCTGTCCCGGGTACGTGTTTGTGGGATCTGCATCTACAACGCCCACTGACAGAACATCACCCGAGGATTCATCGGATGTTTCCCCCATCATCTGACCTGCTTCTCCTTGTTCGATAGCAACGAACATCGTGCCCATAATCATACCAGGCAAAACGAAAACCAGCAAGAGGGCATATTTGTCATTCTTGATGAGGTTTAGCTCCTTCAAGAACATAGAGCGAATGCGCCACAGCTTGGAGTTCTTTCGTTCCGAGGACAAATGCTACCACTTTCCGTGGCAAACCACTCCCAGTACCATTTATGACTTTTTGGAACGGGTGCTTTGTTCAATGAGACCCAGTACATCAGCACACATCAGGAGATAAAGCACAAGAGGGGCTGACGATCCCCATCTCGTCATCAGCTGTTCAACTTGTCTTGTTTTCATCGCATCGCCTGTGCCATAGAGATTACCCAACAAGTTTCTAACGCCCAAATCACTCAGAGGGAAAATAGAGAAATCGTGAAGCGATGAAATTGCAAATGCCTTGATAGTCCAGTCCCCAATTCCATGAACAGGGTGAAGCCGTTTTACTACCTCCTTGTGCGGTAACAGCTTGAACTCTTCTAAATCCAATTTGCCTGATGCAACCATAGAAGAAAGGCCTAGTAGATAGTCGCTCTTGTAGCCCACACCCAGTTTCTTAAGACCCGAAGAACCGAGCTCCATTATGTCCTCACAGCTCGGAAAACTATAGTACTTCGAATGTATGTACTGGATGGGAGAGGCAGCCTCAAGCACAAGACGTCGAGTTATGACATTCGCGGCTCGAAAAGAAATCTGCTGTTGGAGTATGCATTTCGTTATACCTTCAAAAGGGGAATCTGTGGTATAAGGTCGTAAGAAATCTATTTTCTCAGCAAGATACGAAATGCAGTCATCATCCTTGATCCTCTCGGTTGCTTCGCTTGTATCAACATCAAGACCTAGGATGAAGATTATCTTGCGTTTGAGTTTCGATATATCTACGTTGGCAGGACACTGGATTTCGAGCTTAGCGCCCGCTGAAGGTTGAGAAATGCTTACTGGTGTGCTCACGTCAGCCACAGTCAAGACCCTGCGAAACAATCTATTATCAGTGATTTCGGGAACGGGCTGAATATCAGGATATGTCCATGCATGGATAGATTTGATCAGGTCATATCTTCGAGGGCATTCCAATTCATGTACAGCGGGGCCTTCGGTTCCTTCCTCTCTGAAACTCATTTTCACTCCAAAAGAGCCTGCTGCTGTTAAGTATTAGCAAAGCAATGAATTGTACCATTCAACAGGTCTGACGAGCTTGAATTTAGCAAAGCGTTGATTCCAACATCATTAAATCGTCTCTTTCGAGAGAGAAACCAGAATGGAAAACACAACTACTGCAGACCACACGAGGAGAAAAGAAATCATTGCAATCCTAGCTATTGCTCTTGCCAACGCAGGGTTGTTTTTCGTTGCCTATATCTTCACCCCAATTCTGACCGGTGCACTCGCTGCCTACATAATCAAAGCAAGAAAACGAGCTTCTCTGGTAGCCTTCAGCGGATCGGCTCTAGCGTATATTACATTAGAACTCGTTGCAGCACCGCAAATAGCAGACTATCTTATCCAAAACGGTTTGTTGACAAATAGTGAGTTGCAGGCATCTCTTGGCCTCTTCTATCTAATTCTTATCACAGCAGCGCTACTCCTATCGATAATAGCGATGGCTACTTCATTCCTTGTTTCAACAGTAATGAAAAGATTCTCCAAATGAACAAGAAGTCATCATTCTCGTATCTCTCGAAGTAAACTAACCTGCCTTATAGAAAATATAATCAACCCCATGAAGCGAAGAGAGTACAATCATAATAGGGAGCAAGATAATTTGCGGAAGAAGAATCTTGAAGTTGTGGCCTTAGATTTGGATGGGGTTCTCTTTGACGGCCCAAGCGCGACACTGCCAATAGCAGAGAAGGTGGGCATAGGAGACGAACTAAAAGAAGTAATGATGAAATCAGCAAAAGGCGCTCTGAAGCTCGAAGAATCGATTGTACAAGGAGCAAGGGTTTGGAAGGATGTATCAACAAGCGCACTTCAGAATCTTGTTCATGAGCTTCCTCTGATGACTGGAGCAGAAGAAACAGTAGCGAAATTGAAAGAGGGAGGGTATGAAGTAGGCTGTGTGTCAAGTGGAGTCAGCCAGTGGTTTATGGCTCCGTTCTCTGACAGGCTGAATCTCGATTTCGCCTATTCGAATGTGCTCTCTGAGGAAGATGGAAAGCATAATGGCGAAGTCGAATATGTAATGGGTGGAGAACAAAAAGCTGAACGTATCCTTCAGTACCTTAGCTCAAACGGGTTCGATACTGACGGTCTGGCAAGTGTTGGAAATGGAGAGAATGATATAGCCATGTTTGGTATATCAGCCATCAGTATTGCATTTAATCCTGTTAGTGAGAAAGTGACAGAGGCAGCAGATTACAGAATTGAATCAAAGGATCTACGTGATGTTCTGCCCTTTATTCTGCCTCCACACTAGGATAGGGCTTCCTCAATGACATCTTCGATATGGTCAATGTCTGATTCCTTGACGCCCGGATGTACCGGTACTTCGAAATGATCATCACCTACTGCGACAGAGTGCGGTAGTTCTAAGGAGCTATAATCAGGATATGTGACATATTCCGCCCAGCGCCACTCATCTATTCTCTGATAGGTTCCCTGCAAATGACAGGGGAGTGCATAAACAGACCTTGACCCCACTTCTGCGTCTCTCAGCTCAGCAATCATTTCATCTCTAGTCAATTTCTCTGATTCGAGCCGCGGCGCATATACATGATAGGCTGATTCGAAACCTTCTGGTTCATGTTGTGGCGTGATTTCACTGAATTGTGAGAAAATCTCGTCATACAGTTCTGCATTTTTCCTTCTTGACTTGACAATTTCGGGTAATCGTTTCAGTTGTTCTCTCCCAATAGCAGAGACCAAGTCCATCATTCTATGATTGTATCCTATTCTATAATGACTGTATCCACCCTCTTTTCCGCGGCCATGATTCTTTATCATAAGAACGCGATCCATAAGATCTTCATTGTCGGTTACAATCATGCCACCTTCTCCAGTCATCATATTCTTCGTTGCATAGAAACTGAAAGCGGAGATATCTCCAAAGGTTCCTACTTGCTTACCGTCAATTCTCGCACCATGAGCCTGACATGCATCTTCAATGACCATCAAATCATAATCCTCAGCAATAGCCATTATTTCTCTCATGTTGCAAGGCATTCCAAAAATGTGAACTGGCATAATCGCCTTGGTGCGCTCCGTAATTGCATCTTCAATAAGACGGGGATCAAGATTGTAGGTTGTTGGATCTATGTCCACAAAGATAGGAACACCGCCCACAAGTGCAATTGAATTAGCCGACGCGATGAATGTGAAAGGAGAAGTTATCACTTCATCACCCGGCTCAATGTCCATTGCTTCAAGTGCTGTTATCAGTGCTGCAGTACCATTTGTCGCTACTGATGCGTGCTTCACGCCGATGTAAGAAGCAAACTCTCGCTCTAGCTTCCTTGACACCTCGCCTTCGGCAAGCATTCCAGACTCAAGCACTTCACGAACAGCTTGGATTTCTGCTTCGTCTATAATCGGTTTCGCAATAGGAATCAAGATACTGCACCGACAGGGTGAGAATGACTGCTGCTTAAAATGCTAATGATTCTCTTTCCGCTGCTTCTCAAGAACCGAAACTCCAGCGATAGTAATGCTCATGATAACCAAAGCGAAAAGCATGTAGAAGAAATTCGCCAGCATGAATATGATTGAAAGGCCAAGTCCGCTGATGAATCCGGATAGTGCTCTAACATCATTGGTTGTCTTCCTGTAAGTCAGACGCTGTGTTACCCAATCCGTAACAGTAGCCATTCCCAAACCCACAGCGAGAAGAAACCAAAACCACGGCGGTGTCAGTGGTACGGATGTTAGGAATAAGAATGCGATACCAATTAGAAGACCCCCATATATGCCAGCGCACCTAGCACAAAGGTAGAGAGAATGCCCAAATGCTGACACACGAAGACAGTGGCCATAAAGAGACGGTGGATGGTGAGAAAGCATTACGTGCATGCTTTCCTTTATCTCGTTTAATCTACTCGGCTCGGATGACTCTAATAACCTCGAGGGAATATTAGTAGTTCCGTCACTATCATCGCTACCCAAGGGTACCACGTGTTTTCATTAGAGGTGCTGCTTATCTCTGTTACCTTTGCGTACATCTTTATGATAGGTGTATACAGCAATAAGGTCGAAGATGGAACCAGCTTCGACCATCATACTACTTTGACGTACTTTAGGGTGAATTTTGAAATTTGTCGAACATCGTTTCGGTGATAGGAAAACAATTTAATCCTCTATCGAGCGCCCATCGGTAGTCTGGTGACTATTCATGAATGATAATCTTCTGAATCTTATGCGAGAAAGGATTGCAGTTGGCCTTGAGCGCCAAGAGACTATTGAGGCAATTGACGGATGGAATAAAACCGCCCTATTGAATCTGAAAGATGGCGGGACGTACCATTTTGTTGTTGCAGATAATAATATTGAAGTGC
Source organism: Candidatus Lokiarchaeota archaeon (assembly GCA_014730275.1). Taxonomy (NCBI): domain Archaea; kingdom Promethearchaeati; phylum Promethearchaeota; species Promethearchaeota archaeon. The sequence goes on from WJIL01000038.1 coordinate 34,637, forward strand.
ATGATGGCGGCCTCGAGGACCCCGATATGAAGATTGAGAGCGATAAAGAAACCATTCGAAAGCTGTTCATGGAAGAAATGAGTGCAGCTTCTGCATTACTCAAGCGCAAGTTGAAAGTGAAAGGCTCCGCACGAGATCTCATGAAAATACGTCATATCTTTTAGAGGGTTTGATGATTGGAAGAAAGCACTATTGAGAAGATATCTCAGATTGTTGGGCCGGAATATGTCTCTACAAGAGAGGACGTTCTACTGAGCTATTCTGCCTCGGCATCTACAGGCTACGATTCTGTGAAACCTAGTGCAGTAGTGCGACCTGGCTCAACAGAAGAGGTTTCGGAGATACTGAAAATAGCCAATGACGTAAATCTCAAGGTCACCCCTCGTTGTGGCGGCTCCAGCCTCCAAGGCGAAGTCATACCTGTGGAAGGAGCCCTAGTTATCGAATTGATGCGACTTGATAGTTTTGAGCTTCACGAAGATTTGAGGTCTGCTACTGTTGGCGCTGGGGTTACATTCGGTAAACTTGACAAGCTGCTCAAAGTATGTGGTCTTTGGCTACCCGTTTATCCAGAATCCTCTTTAGTTGCTACCGTTGCCGGTAATGTTGCTGTTAACGGAGCAGGACCAGGTTCAACAGCTTATGGATGCATCGCAGAAATGGTCCTAGGATTAGAGGTTGTCCTCCCTGATGGTCGAATAATCCAAACTGGATCAGAAGCTAACCCAAATGCACCAGGCCCATTCCTGAGGTATGCATTTGGACCGGATCTCACAGGATTGTTCATCGGTTCACTAGGAAGCCTTGGAATCATAACCAAGGTTTCTGTCAAGCTTTTCAAACGTATGGAAGAATTCCATTATGAAACATACGGTTTTCAGGAATCTGAACAGGCTCAGAAATTCTTGATTGAATTGAAAGAGAATAACGTGAATGCTGTTTTCGCATCCATTTACGAAGGTCGCATTCTTGGCTTCTTCATGGACATGCTGGGTGAAGAATACCATATCCCTGAACATGATTGGCCTCCATTTACGGTATCTATCACATTAGGCCGTCTACGAGAAGATCAACTCCAAAGCGATATCAAACGAGCGGCTGAAATCTGCGGAGGTCTGGAGGGTGAAGTTATTGGAATATCTGAACTACCCCGTGGTGAATGGGACGATCGTATGCGCACCTTTGCAAGATCATCTTATGCCCACGGATGGCACTGGAGGATACTATATCACCATCAAACCCCGTCAAACTGGCACAAGTCAATTGAGGCAATCTGGGATGTGATGGATGAATATGCACTGCTGGGGCATACAGCGGGCTTTGCTACAGGTCATAGCAGCTATAACTTCTACCCGCATCTCTACTATTTCCCAGAAGACAAAGAGGAGGAAAGACGAGTAAGGGAGGCACATGTCGATTTATCTAAGAGATTGTTCAAGACCGGCGCTGTTCCATTCAAGCTTGCTCCATACTGGGTTAACGGAGTTGATGAAATGAAAGAATACATGAATGTGCTGAAGGGCATAAAGGATGTATTGGATCCGAATGGAATCATGCACCCAGGAGTAATGGGAGGGTTGTGACAACGATGGAGTCGGGCATGGAGCAGCTCATGGAAGAGTTACATCAATGTAGAAGATGTGGCATTTGCAGAAACGCGGTATATGATGCGAGGGGCTTCGACGGTATTTGCCCCGTATACGAGAACTCCACTGGGTTTGAAACATCTTTTATGCGCGGCAAAATAATTGTGGCACTCGCGCTGCTTAATGGCGAGCTGGAAAAGACAGCCAGGAATAGCGAATCCCTGTTTGATTGCACTCTCTGCGGAAACTGCACACAAATCTGTCCGGCTGAATTTGAGCCCGCTCATACGCTTGAGCTTGTTCGTGGCCTATTGGCTGAGGTTCCTAATCAAGTTAGAGAAGAAATAGCCCACAAGATTCTTTCGAACAATAATCCCTATGAAGAGGATAATAGCCGGAAAAGAAAGTGGATATCTGAACTTGGTTTTGATATTCCCACAAATGGAGAAATTCTTTATTTCGTGGGATGCACTGCTGGTATGCGGATACCGGAAGTTGCAAAGAATACCGCGAAGATTCTCAAAGCTGCTGACCTCCCCTTTGCCGTACTACAAGAAGAACCATGTTGTGGATCAGTGCTCCTGCGTACAGGCAAACCAGAAGCAGCAGCAGAAACAGCAGAAAGGGTGTCAAATGCAATTAAAGAATCAGGCGCCAAAAAAATCGTAGTTTCATGTGCTGGCTGTCTCAAGACGCTGAAAGAGGACTTTCCAAACAAATTTGATATTGAACTGCCGGAAGTATTGCATATTCTGGAACTGGCGGATAATCTGCTTCAAGAGGGGAGATTGAAGCCCAAAGCGTTGCCAGGAAAGAATACAGTCACATACCACGATCCCTGTCATATGGGACGTGAACTATCCATTTATGAAAGTCCGAGGCGAGTCATTCAAGCTATCCCTAATGTCAACCTTGTAGAAATGGAAACAAATCGTGATACAGCAATGTGTTGTGGGGCTGGTGGGGGACTTCGCTCTTACAATTCAGAATTGGCCAAAAATATAGCATCCAAGAGAGTGCAGGATGCTATCGATACAGGGGCAAATATTCTTGCCACCGCATGCCCATTCTGCGAGCATAACCTACAGTCCGGGGCAAAAATCGTCGGAAGAAACATGCCCATAAAAGACGTTGTCAGCTTGCTTGCTGAATGCGTAGAATGAGAAAGGTGGACATCGGTTCGAGCATCCATTTCTAGGGCTTTTTGAGGTCCACCCCTTGTAATCATGAAGTGGGCTCCATATTGTGCGGTATTGGCCGCTCCTTTGAACACAATGGTAAGGGCAAGAAACCTCGTTAGCGAGGGTCCTCTCGGCATTTCCTGCACAATCAAGCTTGGCATTCTGTTAGCTTGTAGAGCTGATGCTCTATCACCGATGTCCGCGATATATTTGTACATTTGATTTCATAAGCGTTTGCCTACTATTCTATGGTCATAAAACTTTATAAGAAAGGCTAGATGGTTTTATCTCAAGACGGCCTGGAGGAAGCAAGAAGAATGGATAGTCATATTAATGTGGCTCTGGTCGGAATCGGAAACTGTGCATCTGCCCTTATTCAAGGCCTAGAGTATTACAAAGATGCTGGTTTCGATGAAGAACTAATTGGACTCCCTCATTCAGACTTTGGGGGATATCATGTTTCAGATATCGAAATTGTTGCAGCTTTCGATGTGACAGAAAACAAAGTTGGAAAAAATCTGGCCGAGGCCATCCTTGCAGAACCGAACAACGTTATGCAATTCGCTGATGTAGAAGAACTCAACGTTAAGGTTCACATGGGAAAGCCTCTAGACGGTGTAGATGAGAATCTGAAGAAGCTTGTGTCACTATCTGATGAGAAAGAATCTGATGTGGTTCAAGTGCTGAAGGACTCAGGAGCGGAAATCGTCATCAATCTACTGCCGGGTTCCGCTAAGAAAGCAACCGAGTTCTATGCTCAAGCATCTCTTGATGCTGGCTGTGCCTTCATTAATGGAACGCCAATTCCCATAGCTTCCGATGAGGAATGGAGCAAGAAGTTTGAATCAGAGAAGATTCCGCTTGTTGGTGATGACATTCAGGATCAACTCGGTTCTACTATCCTACACAGAAACATACTACAGCTGCTTGTAGCTCGGGGGGTCAAAGTAGATGAAAGCTACCAACTGGATGTTGGGGGCGGAGCAGAATCACTAGATTCACATTATCGGGGGAGGCTCAGAAAGCGTAAAGTAAAGAGTTCGGCAGTAGGTCAAGATCTCCCATATGATGCCCCACTAGTAGCAGGATCAAGCGATTACGTTCCATTTATGGATAACAGCAGAGATTCATACTTTTACATTCATGGTAGACAATTCGGTGGTGCACCCATCAAGGTTGACATCCGAATGGAAGTAACCGATGGTCCTAACGCCGGACCCATACTACTTGATGCAATCAGGTGCACAAAGCTTGCCCTTAAACGAAAAATAGGTGGAGCTCTGGAATCAATATCAGCATATGGCTTCAAGCTCCCTCCGAAACCCACCAAGATGTACAAAGCAGAGCGTTGGGTTGAAGAATTCCTGTTAGGTAAACGTAAGCGGTAGCAAAGAGGAGTAGTCTATCATAGGATTACAGAAGGTAGCTTGGCTGGAAAGGATCTAGCCTTTACCTTCCTTATTTTTGCCAGCCAGCTCATCATCTGCCTTGAGGACACTCTCGAAATCTTCGGAATATGTTTCCGGTGCCTTTTTCCGTTCTTCAAGGACATCATCTAGAATAGATGATTCTTCCTTACGGTGTTCTCTAAACAGTAGATACAAGGTAATGATGATTGTTAGTCCGACAGATGCAATAGCCATAGGAAGTGAAGAGAACAAACCTCCAATTGTATATCCAATGTAGGCCCCGGCCAGAGTAACCAATACTTTGCCACCGAAATAGCTGACTATGAATTTCAAGGCACTATATTCAGTAAAGCCTACGTATACAATCACCGGATCATCAGGCATCGGTGAAGCGGCAGCAAAGAAAAGGGCAAAAGCACCCCATTTCTCAACACGCTGTTTTTCAGCATCCAACTGTCTACGCCGTTCCTCTGAAAGAACAATTCTGGAGCTGCGTACAAGCCAATAGTGTATGGATTTTGAGGCTGTTGCTGCAAGGGCCACAATGAAGCCGATTGAAATCCAATCAATCCAAGGAAGAAGGAAAGAAGCCATACCAGCTACGACCATATTTGAGGGGGCTACTGGGGAAAGATTGAGTAACAAAGCAGCCACAAAGAGCCCTAGATGCCCTCTAAGGATAAGATCGATGATGAATTCGGTAGTATTTTGCATGGACTGGTCTTCTCCGCAAACTATGAGTCTAGTGAAACTGGTTACGGCGGATAGGTTTTCGTACTACTGGCCATTCGGTACAAGAACCATTCGTTGAGATAAGAACTCTCAGAATAACAATGTTGTTAACCAAAGAGCTCAAGATATGCATTAAGCAATTTTCGGAGCTCGTCCAAATCCGAAACAATACGGAAATCCACTTCTTTCCCCACTTCTCCTAATGTTTCGTTATATTCGATTACATTATTGTAGCTGGCCATCAAGGCCGCACGGGAATCAGGCTGTCCTGCGTTCTTATCGAACACAACAATGCGATTCTGCGGTTCGAAGTTAATTACAATACTTCGGTCCAAATCCATTTCAGCACCACAGCGAGGACAGGTGACGTGGTTTGCTTCACCGCTGCGAATGGATCTAATCAGGTTCTTGTCTTCAGAAAGGTCTACATGGTCAATGACTTCTGCCTCAAATTCATGTCCACATTTGTTGCATTCAATTTCCGCCTTCTGCGTCATTGTTTCACCTGAACCTGATGTGTTCTCACGCGATAGCGCATAATGTCTTACTTAAGACTTATGACACTACGAAATTGAAGGGTGATGAAGTGGAATTCCCGACAAAAAGTACTATGTGGGGACATTCTTCATGACAACCCTCTTCACGCCATCAAGCTGCTCAAGCGTGGCCCGAAAAGAATCCATTTCTTCAGATAGCTGAGCTGGCGAGAAGTAGCATTCATAGAAACAACGGGTACCACGAAGGCAAACCCCAGTTGAGAACAACAAATCAACCAATCCTGCTTTCTTGAAAATTTGAGATAATTCTGTCAGGAAGTCATTTGTCAATTTACCAATTTCCAAGCTCAGGAATGTAACATCTGCCGTATCGATTGGAAATATCTTGACAAGGCGGTCCTTGTGGACCAGTACCATAAGGCCTCGGTCAGTACCCATCGTGGCCTTGAAAGAATCAGGAAAGGTCACTTTCTCTGAATCATCGAAAACTAGCACGCGTCCAGCGGTTGCACCTTCGTAATCGCCTTCTTCTGCCATGATTTGTCCATCCCTTTACGTAAGAGAGCATGAAGTAAGCTCCTGCTTTTGTACTCCCACCCAAATATAAATGAAGCTCTCCTGTTTAGGAATAGCCTATGCAGGAACTATTTGGATTTGGCACAGATATTCGGGAGGTTAAGCGAGTACTAAAAGAGGTGTACTACACCGCTCGAGATCCAGAAACCAAAGAAAAGACAAAAGAACTGGTAGCTGATGTTATACGACTAGAAGAAAAGGTCGAGATGCTGCAAAGCCTTTACAACAGCAGCAGAAATGCTCGACGTATTTTGAAGGATAATAAAGCCAAAGCATTCCTCCGAAAGAGTGGTAGAGCTCTTTCCAGAAGAAGCGAAAGCTACCGCGACAAACACCACCAAATTCCATCTACCCATCTTGCGAAGTACAGAGCTACTCTTGAAGACCATGTAGAAAATGTATCAAAAGAAATTGACTCTTGGGTTAGGAGTATAGAGAATATAGACGAGACCCCAAGTCCGCCAAGCTAGCCCAATCAGGCTACCATCGCAACCTTGCGGCAACGCCGCCGAATGATTCTAACTGCGCTCCCGCCTCGCTTTCGGGTGAGAAAATCATCAATTCTGTTCCGTAGTTGTCTACCTCATCCACCACATTATCGATGAGATCTGTTTTGTCTTCCAGCACCATCATCGTTTCCACCCGGCCATTTCGCAGAGCACGAAGCACTTCTTCTTCCCCATAGGTGGCTGTAGGACGGCTTTTCATCAAATCTTCCATAAAACCATCCCAAGCTTTGCGTGCAGCATAGATTTCAGTCTCATGTAGAACTCTGGAAGCCTCTTTCACTGCTTGCTGCAAGCCAGTCTCATCAATCAATCCAACGGAGATGATATTGTCAACTACTTTCTCTCTCAGTCGATAATCAAGTTCAGACTTCTCTAGGAACTCCTGAGCTCGAATAGTGTTGCCCCCTACAATTATGGCATCAACATTTTCGAGTTCATCAAGCAGCATGTTGTTGAGAAGTTCACCTACATGCTTGAAGAACTCCATCATCTTCTCTTCTCGAATACGCTGATATCGCTTTGCGCTTTGACCACCAGCTCGGGTTTTTCCTATGATGTAATAGTCTTCTTCCCTGACAAGCTCAATATGGTTTCCCCGCAAATATCCGACTGCAACTTTTCCACCTTCAATAAGAACAATAACAACTAGGCTCTTTGGTTTGGTTATTTCCTCCAGCTCGTCCAAAACAAACTCGCGTCCACAGATGTAATCAAATTTTGAAATAGGTGCAGGTGGAACAACGATTTCACGAATTTCCTCCTCGGTACCGCCTTCTCTCTTAATGCCAAAAAAGAAAGCCATGCCATTATCTGGAATCTCACCTATCACGGACAGCTCATTCAAGATAGCTGTAAGATTGTCAATTACGCGCTTTCTGTTTGTTTTGCTCTTGATATTCTCTGCTCCTGCAAGTTCCGACTTTACGAAGTTTATTACGTCGACTAAGCTTTTCTCGGGCGGAATATACAAGGTCGTGAAGGAGCTGTGCCTACCTTTCAGTTGTTTTAACTGCTCAACCTTCCGTTTGAGCTTGATTCGTTGTGGATCCATCGTAAGCAAACACCTGTCATAGTTCCGAGTGCTCAGCGTAACTATACAGAAATAGGAGCCGTAAGCTACTCTTGAGCGTCGACTCTTCAGAGGATATTTGAAGTTTGTGTAACCGGTGCAGCTGTACGGGCAAAATGGGAGAAATACCTTTGGCGACAGGTTAAAAAGGAAGAGCCTCCCTCAAATTTCAATACAGGTGAAGGCGGATGTGGCCACACCAATTTACGGGTCACTAGGAAATACTTTGTTTTCAGCATATATGCTGTTCTCCGACTCTCAGTACCTTCACCCCAAAATGGAGTCTTTGAAGTAGATGAATCCACAGCTTACTGAAGGAGAGCGTGAGGTGCTAGAAAAGCTCCTCGACCAGAAAGGACCCATGTCTGTTAGTGAATTGAAGGACGAAGTACACGGCGATGAGGAAAGGATAACATCATTGCTTAGCTCATTATCGGAACGGGGTCTTGTTGAATTCAATATTGTAGAGGAAGTCGATTACGCTCTCACAGAGGAAGGAAAAGAATACCAGAAAACGGGATTGCCGGAAGTCAGGCTGACAAAAGCAGTGAACGATCTGGGAGGGAAGGCTGAGTTTGATGCCGCCCTCCAGAAAGCTGACTTGGAAGAACGAACTAAAGGGATTAGCATAAGCTGGGCCAAAAGAAACGGATGGCTTGAAATCACCAAAGAAGACGGTGAAAATCTGTTCATTTCATTGGAGGAAAGTCCTAGCAGCCCAATGAGGGATCTTCTCGAGAATGTTTCGAGTAAGCAACCGATTGATGAAGACTCCCAAGATATTCTTCAGCAAGCAATTCAGAGAACATTGGTTGAAGAGCACATCACGAAGAAATTCATCGGAAAAATCCCCAGTAGTAAACGGAATGAGGCAGAAGAAGCAATATCCAAACAGGCCAGGGGTATATCATTACTGACACCGAAGATGCTAGCTGAGGGGACATGGAAGGAAAGACCATTCAAACCCTTCAACATCGAAACAGAATCTGCCTTCGCCAGTTACGGGAAGAAGCACCCCTATCGAGAGTTCAATGAATGGCTCAGAGAAATATTCCTAGGGCTTGGCTTCACCGAATGGTTTGGACCGTATGTTGAGACCGAATTTTGGAACAACGATGCCTTGTTCGTTCCGCAGGATCATGTTGCACGGGAAGTGCAGGATCAGTTCAGGATTACGGAGCCATACGATCATGGAGATATTCTTGATGAAGAGTATTTCAAAGCAGTAAAATCCGAGCATGAAGGTAAAGGTGTTACTGGTTCTGAGGGGTGGGACTCACTATTCAGTCGTGAAGTTTCAACCCGTCTTTGTTTGCGATCCCATACAACACCCGTTTCAATGCGGTATCTTTGGGAACATCGAGAACCACCTCAAAAGATGTTCATTGTAGACCGGAATTTCCGAGCTGAGAAACTGAGTGCAAAACACGCCCAAGAATTCAATCAGTGTGATGGAATAATAATGGATGAAGGATTGACCCTTCGAGATTTGATGGGCTTCATTGAAGAGATATGCCATCGTGTAGGGATCGAGAAAGTGAAATTCAAACCTGGGCAATTCCCATTCACAGAACCAAGTATAGAGGGTTTCGCCAAACACGAGGAGCTTGGATGGATTGAAGTTGCACCCGGTGGGATATTCAGACCAGAAGTCACAAGACCGCTTGGAATTGAGGAGCCAGTTCTCGCATGGGGTATTGGATCTGGCAGGCTCTATATGGCAGCCATGGGAATTTCAGACATCCGTCAGCTCTACTCCAGGGACTTGGAATGGTTAAGAAGAAACGTCTATGTGAGGTAGGATAGAAATGATTGTAGAATGCAGATTCAAGGCCCTCAAGGAACTTATTGGGAAGGATATGACAGCTGAGGAGCTTGAGGAAATCCTGTTTTTGTTAAAAGCTGAAGTTGAGTCTTTCGATAGCGAAGAAATGGAAATCGAAGTCAACCCAGACAGGCAAGACATGTTATCGCCAGAAGGCATCGCGAGAGCTGTGAAGTCTTTTGTAGGAATATCACCAGGTCTGAGAGAGTTTCCAGTACAAGCCTCTGGTAAGAAAATCGCTGTGGAACCAGGACTTGAACCAATACGGCAATTCATTGCATGCGGCATCGTGACGGATCTTGAAATTGATAACACCCTAGTGAAAGACTACATGCATCTTCAGGAGAATCTTACAGCAACACATGGACGGAACAGGAAAAAGGCAAGCATTGGCTTGTATGTCTATGATGACATCGAGTTCCCGGTCACCTATAAGCTGCAGAAACCAGAGGAAATCGAATTCGTTCCTCTAGGTCTTACAAACAAGATGAACGGACCGACAATCGTCCAAGAGCATGAAAAAGGAATTGAATATGGCCCCATCATCTCTGATTCTGAAAAATGGCCGCTTCTAGTTGATGCTGAAGGAAAAACCCTCAGTCTTCCCCCTATTATCAACAGTAATGATTTAGGCCGAATAACTGACGCGACTACCAACGTCTTTGTTGAAGTAACAGGAACCCACAAACCAACAGTAGACCAAGCACTAAACATAATGGTAACTGCTCTAGCAGAACGAAGAGGAGAAATAAAGTCGGTTGAAGTGGAGTATCCAGATGGCAAAATCATAACCACTCCGGACCTAGAACCACAGGAGATGACGCTAAGCAGAGAAGACGTGATTACACTCACTGGGCTAGATCTGAACAACAAGGAAATCGTTTCGTCCCTTAATCGGATGGGATACAGCGCAACTGCTGTAGAAGACGGCGTAGATGTTCTAGCTCCCGCATATAGAACAGATATTCTTCACGAGGTTGATCTTATTGAAGACGTAGCAATCGGCTATGGATTCGATAGGATTGTGCCCACCATGCCAGAAACCATGACGGTTGGGAAGCTACTCCCAATACGCAAACTCAAGAACCGAGTTAGAGACCTCATGATTGGAATGGGGTATCAAGAAATCATGAGCTATGTGATGAGTTCTCCAGAGGTCCTGAATGAGAAGGCTCTCAGAGATGGAAAGCTTGTGAAAACTGGAAATCCTAAGAGCAAGGATTACTCTTGTCTCAGAAACTCATTGCTACCAATCCTTCTCGATTTTGTCTCCAAGAATCAGCATGCTGATTACCCTCAGCGAATATTCGAAGTAGGTGACGTGGTCATTCCTGATGCGGAAAAAGAAACAAGAACCGAACAACCCCCTGAAGTATGTGGAATGCATACAGATACCCAAATTGATCTTACGAAATTGCTGAATCATTTGGGGTTCCTGCTCAGAAATCTGGGTCTGGCCAACAGATTCGAATTCAAAACCGTTGAGGATAGCACGTTCATCAATGGAAGAGCTGGCAATATAGTAGTAGATGGAGAAGAAATAGGTATTTTCGGTGAGATTCATCCAGAAGCTCTAGAAGCATTTAGAATTGGCACCCCTGTTATGGCATTCGAGCTGCGTTTGCCTAGAAGCGGTCAGTGGTAATCCATGTATGATAGTGGGTCAGAATTTTTGCAGAACAGCCTCACAAGAATTATAAGAAATGTTAGGAACGAATTCAATATCAGAATGACTTCTAAGGTGAGTCTCCTGAATGGCTCCTAATCAAAGCTCCTCCAAAACAGAAAATGATTCCAAGGGCGAAAATGACCTTGGAGAGTACAAATACCGACTTGTATTACTGGGAGAAGCTGCAGTAGGCAAGACTTCGCTTCTACGGAGATATACTGAGAACACATTTGACTCCGAATACAAGCAAACACTAGGAACCACCTTCGCAGCGAAAGACGTAGCGGTTGAGAACGAAGCAGGTGAAAAAACAGAAGTACGTCTCGTGGTCTGGGACATGGGTGGGCAATCGACATACAGAGAATTGAGACGCCAATACATGAAAGGGGCCGCTGGCGGTATCATCGTTTACGATGTGACAAGGCCGGAGACCTTCATGGCGATGAACAACTGGTTCGAGTCATTCCGTGATATCTGTCCCAATTCACCCGTGATAATCTGTGCAAACAAAATCGATCTGAAGGAAGAGAGAATGGTCCCAGTCGAACCTGGGATAATGCTACGGGACTGGTTCCAAGCAGACTACTATGAAACATCGGCAAAGACAGGAGAAGCAGTTGATAGCGCGTTCCGAAGAATTGCCAAGATACTAGTTGATAGAACGCGAACCGGTAAAGAGCCGCAGATGTGATTCAGCTTCGCACCAAACTGCAACAATCAATCTAGCAACTACCTGTTTCTGCTGGAAGTCTCAGGTTGCTGCACTTATGCGGGATGGTAGCGGTCTATTTCGTCTCTCAGGTCCCGTTTGATTTTCAGGACATCTCTCGCCTTAAGCTCATGACGTTTCGAGTAGGTCTTGACAATGCCAGCCCATTTGTCTATAGTGACAAGAATCGGGTCTGAGGGTACAATCTTCTGGATATTGCTCTTTGTTTCTTCCATCACTTCAAGAACGTCACCAGCAATACAACCCATCTTCAAAGAGTCAAGGATAGTTTCAAGCTCTTGTGCAATCTTCATGCCTCTATCAGGAGAAAGCGATGAAGTCCCCGCCGGGCTAGGCTTCTGAGGCTCAGGTTTTTGCTGTGCAGGAGCTGCTGGAGTTGCAGCTTGAGCGGGAGGTTGTTCGATTTTGGCTAGAAGCTGTTCTTCAAGGCCAGCAATCGAGCTACCTACAGACTGTTCAAGCTCTGAGAGTGAGTTTTCAACTGACTTCTCAACCTGTTGCATTGCATCATTAACAATGCCTTGAATCTGTTCCTGACTCAGTGTGGAGGGTTCCCCACCGGTTGCACCAGCTTGCTCTTCCATTTTCTCCAAGATTTTGTCTCGAGCTTGTCGTACCTCTGATCGGATTTCCGTTACAGACTCCATAATCGTGACCATGCGCTTGAGAGTCTCTCCAAGGGAATCTATGCGGTCTTCAATTTCGCTCAAACGATTCAGGAATTCTTCTGCCATGGTGTAGCCTCCGCGTATTGCAGTTTCATGGTCCAAATTCTTAAAGAAAAAGATTTGGCTCATGGACTGATTCTTCTACTCAGCTAGCTCTTAGGGGTGGATTAATCCACAATATGCCTATATGTATTACTCCATTTTACAAGCTCGAACAGTAGCTATCCCTCCGTGAGAGGTAAGAAGCACGCACTTGAAAGAAAAATAGCCAATTCCATTCCCGAATCGTTAAATGATTCTGGAAACGAACCACAGACGGAGTCAAGTAGAAGGAGCATCGAAAGTGAATACCGAACCCGCGAGTCACATGTTCAAAGCTGTTGCACTCGGAGACGGTGCAGTCGGCAAGACCAGCTGTATCAAGAGGTATACGGAAGATTCTTTCAGCGAGAAATACATCATGACAATAGGCACGACTTTTGCTTTAAAGACTGTTGAAGCAAAGACTCCAGATAATAGAACGGTCAATGCCAGAGTTGTCTTGTGGGACCTAGCTGGGCAGCCCACGTACAACGAGCTTCGACGGCGATACATGGCTGGGGCGAGTATGGCGATTATTGTCTATGATGTGACACGGCCACAAACGTTCTTGAACGTTGGAGAATGGTTTTATCGCTTTACGACAGTCTGTCCTAATGCAGTCGTGACAGTTGTAGCGAATAAGATCGACAGGAATGACAGATTAGTACCTCGGGAAGCAGGTGAAATGGTACGAGACTGGCTTGATGTCGAGCACTTCGAGACATCTGCGAAGACGGGCGAAAATATCACTAAGATGTTCAACAATCTTGTATCCCGATCCATTGAAAAGCAGGCCCAGATGGGTAAGCTAGGCAGTATGGTGCAAGACGCTCGAAAGACAGGAATGTAAGGACTCCAACAGAAGGTGGTTCAAATGGTAAGTAGCAAGAAAGTACTCGAGGGAACACTAGGTCATTTCGCTCTGTTCATGTTGAATTTCTTTGTCCTTGTAGGAGTCATAGAGAGTTTACAGCTTTTTACTGAGAATCTGCCCTTCTTGAACACCTTGCTCTTGGGGTACATGTTGATACATACCTTCAGTCTATTGTCAATTCAGCTTGGAATCCAGATTCTAGAATTGATTCGCATACGAATGCCCACATTCTTGCCAACGTACTACTTCAAGTTCTCGGATGAGGAGACAATTCCCATTCCATTATTGGACCCCACCAAGAGCAAGCTTGCAGTATTAATCATTATACTCGTCATTTCAGGAGGGCCCGTTTTATATCCGATATTTGCGATTTATGGATTCTTCCTCACACAAGCCCATCTGTTAATTATAGCACTTGAACCCGCTGTCATCCTTGAATACTTCGGTATATTTCTCAACTGGATGCCCCCAATTATTGCATTCATAGTCGCGATAGTAATCCTGTCGATTGTTGCTGTGGAATTCCGACACGTGTGAATTACATAATTCTATCATTCAGAATCAGCGTGTCTTGCCGCTTTGGGCCAATAGACAAGAGAGCCACATCGGTATCCGTCTTAGATTCGACAAACTGGACATAGGCCTTCGCTGCGTCTGGTAATCCATCAAAACCACGACTGAGCGCATTGGCTCTGAATTCTTCCATGGAAGTCTGCCAGCCCTCCATGCTCGTGTATATAGGTTCTACTTTTTCAGCTTGTTCACTCGAAGCAGGAAAAGAATCGATTTCCTCGCCGTCTAGAGCATATTTGGTACACACCTTGATTGGATCCACACCAGACATTACATCGAGTTTGCTCATTGCCAAATGAGTTGCTCCGTTGAGATGAATAGCGTAGTTCAAAGCCACCAAATCAAGCCACCCACACCGCCGAGGGCGCCCTGTTACCGTACCAAATTCCTTTCCTTGGTTCCGTAGCAAATCAGCAGTATCACCATGCAACTCAGTTGGGAACGGGCCAGAGCCAACTCTGGTGGTATATGCCTTGAAGACACCCAGAATCGTGTCCAATGCATTCGGTGGGACTCCGCTGCCGGTAGCAGCCGCAGCAGCGATGCAATTGGAGCTTGTAACGTAAGGATAGGTCCCGTGGTCGATGTCTAGTAGGGTTCCCTGAGCTCCTTCGAAGAGGACCCGTTGACCACTTCGGATTGCCTCACGGAGTACAGCCCCGCTCTCACCCACATACTCTTCAAGAGTGCCCATATGTGATTTGAGAGAAGACCAAACTGAATTGGGCGACTCCGTCAGTTTAGCCGCATAGGCATGTTCAATCATACGTTTCGATTGCTGCAGGTATTGATTCCATCGTTCTTCTGCGTCTTCACTGCAGAAATCTCCAGCCCGTAGTCCTGTTCGATGAGCCTTTGATGCATATGACGGGCCAATCCCGCTCTTAGTAGTACCTACCTTATCCTTGCCCTTCGCCTTCTCCTGCAGCTCGTCCAGCTGAATATGATACGGAGTAGTTATATGTGCACGATCACTGACAACAAAATCGAACTGGATTCCTGCTTCGTGCAGTTCTTCAATCTCAGCTGCTAAGACGGAAGGATCTACCACCACGCCATTTCCAATCACTGCCTTTTTTCCCCGGATAGCTCCTGATGGAATCAGACGGAACTTGAAGCTTTTACCGGAGGTCTCTACTGTATGACCGGCATTGCAACCACCCTGAAATCGGACGGTAATATCGTAAGCTTCAGCAAGATAATCCACTACCTTGCCCTTGCCTTCATCACCAAACTCGAGCCCGATAACAACGAGGTTTGTCATCTTCAAAACAACGAATGAAGGGGCTCATACTGCTATTTCACTCTTTTTTTACGGTTACTGTTATATTTGAGAAGTCATCATTCAGCATGAATTACGTTGCTACGTCCCGATGTCTGCATTGTTGGTTCAGGATCAGCTGGATGCGTTGTGGCTCGACGCTGTTCTGAGATGGGATTGAAGACCTTAGTCCTTGAAAGAAAGCCAAAGGGCAAAATTGGAGAGAAG
Source organism: Candidatus Lokiarchaeota archaeon (assembly GCA_014730275.1). NCBI lineage: Archaea > Promethearchaeati > Promethearchaeota > Promethearchaeota archaeon. The sequence continues at coordinate 50,105 of WJIL01000038.1, forward strand.
GTCTGTGGAGACGAAGTAAGTAAGTCTCATTTCGAGGCAACGGGCATTAATATGCCCGGGCCAGATGAAGTATCTACAACCATTTCGGGTGCGGATATATTTCCACCTTCATTCGATAACGAGTTGAAAGTCCGTGGTTGGGATGAATTTGATGGCTGGACCCTTGATAGGAAAGCTTTCGGACAAAGATTACTTCGTGAAGCGCTTGATAGTGGGGCAAAAATCAAAACAAGATGTCATGTCTCGAAGCCTATTATCCAAGGTAACAACGTTGTAGGAGTACAATATAAGGATCTAGAAGACAACTCAGAGAAACATGTGTATTCCAAACTTGTGATTGATGCTAGTGGGTATCCTGCCGCAATTCGTAGCAATCTCGAGGTTGATATGGTTGAGCCTACTATTCGGAAGGAGGATGTTGCACTATGCTACCGAGAAATTCTAAAGCTGAGAATGCCACTTGCAGAACCGCATGTGGCTAGAGTATTCTTAGGTAGTTCGATTGCACCACAAGGCTATGCATGGATTTTTCCAAAGGACCGACAGATAGTAAATGCAGGCATTGGGATTACCGGTGGAAGAAAGAGTGAATCCCCTAGGAAGTACTTCGAGGAATTCAAAGATAATTACCCACTACTTTCAGGTAGTGAGGTACTGACAGGAGCTGGTGGTGCTGTGCCAGTCAGAAGACCAGTACATTCGCTGGTGGCTGGAGGAGTTGCTTTTGTTGGTGATGCCGCCCTACAGGTCAATCCGATCCATGGTGGGGGTATAGGGCCAGGAATGAGAGCGGGAATAGTCTTAGGGGAAGTTGCCAAGATGGCCATCGCATGTCAAGATCTCAGTGCAGCCGGTCTATGGCAATACAATCTCAGATATCAGAGAAACTACGGCAAACGTCTTGCTTCTCTTGAAATCTTCAGAAGGTTGCTTGAGAACGTGACAGATGAAGAAATGGATTTTGGATTTGAAAAACGGCTCCTAACAGCAGAGGATTTAATGTCTGCTAATCGGGGAGAGGGTTTCTCGATTGGAATATATGACAAATTGAAGAGATTCTTCAGAGGCGTCTCCAAAATCGGACTGCTTCGAAGGATTCAGAAAGCAGCAAAGCTCATGAAAGAAATGCAAGACGCATACAGGGCCTATCCAGCGCATCCTGAAGATTTGGAGGTCTGGGAGACGCAGATTTCCGAAATCCTCGAAGATGCCGCTTTTGAATAGGTATTTCGTTCTTCACCCGAATCCACAATAGGACGACTGATTCATACGTCACGAATTCCATCTTTCTGTATTGTGAATACTGCTTCGCCTTCGGGTAGATTAGGGGAATCAACTAGACGGCAGATTCTTCGTTCACCCTTGGATTTTCGAAGGTAACATCTAACCAATGGAACATGGGCCAGTACGTGACCCCCTACGGGAGCAGTCGGGTCGCCAAAGAAGGCGTCAGGGCGTGACATGACCTGGTTAGTTACGTATACCGCCATATTGTTGATTTCAGAACCTCGCTGTAGATGGTGAAGGTGTTTGTTAAGCTTCTGCTGTCTAGCAGCAAGTGTACCTCTGCCAGTGTATTCGGCTCGAAAATGACTCATAACTGAGTCAACGATAAGCAGGCGGGCGCCTTTTTCCGGTGCCATTTCCATTGCTTGATCGCAAAGAAGAATTTGATGATCCGAATTGTAAGCGCGAGCCCATACAACGTTTTTGAGAACATCATCAGTATCGAGACCAACTGCTTCAGCCATATGTACCAATCTTTCAGGTCGAAATGTGCCTTCGGTGTCAACGAAAATAGCAGTCGCCTCAAGGCCCCCCTCTTCTCGCGGACGCTGAACATTAACTGCAAGTTGATGGGCCATCTGAGTTTTTCCAGACCTGAATGAACCATACATTTCTGTTAGTCCTTGGGTCTCAATGCCGCCTCCAAGAAGCTCGTCAACTGCCTTTGATCCAGTTGAAATCATACCAGCGTTCTTTCGCCTTTCTAGTAGCAAATCTGCGGTTTCAAAACCAATATCCAGCATCTCCCTTGCTGCCTTGATGATTTTGGTAGCAGTAGTTTCTCCTATCGAGCCAGCAGCAGCCAGCTCATTGGGTGATGCAACAGCAATAGATTCTGCGCTTTTGAAGCCAGCCTCACGGAGACGTTTGCTTATTGCTGGACCAACACCAGGAAGGTCTGTTAGCTCCACATCCGCTAATTCGCTTTCGTCTTCTTCATCCTCGAATTCCTCATAATCTGCGTCTTCATCTGGGGGAATAGTAATTACCTCCGGCGTGAGTAAACCCATAGTATGTGCTTATTAAGCTCAAGCTCGTCGCCAATGAGATGTTTCCGCAGTAAGTATAAAAATGCCACCAGTTGGCGTTCTATCCGAAATCTCTTTTTTGGAGACGGTCTGATGTGGCATTTCATTAGCAGCAATAGAATTTCGAAAGGAGCAACCCACAAATACAATCATCTGCGAGCTGCTCTCATTCAAGAAATAAAACAGTCAACCCTCGGTCAGCGTCACGAGAATGAATTCTTTTTGAGGCGCGATTCGTATACCACCCATATTTGTTTGTATTTGCACGAAATCCATTTCTGCACCCTCCTCCACTTGGCAGATAACTTCATTCGTTTTTCCGATCAATGAGCTCAAGAGAGCAGAAAGCTCCTCGGCCCGTTCCATCGAAACACCCCAAGTGTTGATAGGAAAACCCTCTGGACTAATGAATAGGGCTGCATATACATCAGGGAATTTACTAGTTATGTTCTGAATGATACGCTCGAAAATCTCTCGTTTTGGCATTGCGGGCATTAGTTAATACACATCCAGTACATTTTCATGGGTTGAGCAATTCCACATGGGAACCAGTGGGTTATTAGATTTGCCCTTATCTACTCCAAAGCATTGAATAATCACTAACATATTCCTAAATTGGATTCTCTATGAAGTTTGGTGATAAGACACTAGAGCTCAATGGCTCAATAATCACTTTCGCAAGGGTTATCTCACGATTGACTGCGGCTCCGTTAATCAACTTCTATACGGGAATGACAATATCTATCGCGGGTTATCCTCCACTTGGTCCCATTCTGAATCCTTGGTCCAACATGCTGATCTGTATTTTGCTCATGGTTATCGCTCCAGTAACACCAATCGTTATCCAAGCCAAGCGCGGAAAAGTAGATTTAGATGTCTCAAAACGCGAGCAGAGACTACGATTCTTTCTATTTGGTATTTTGTGCTACATTGCTGCATATGGTGTATACTGGTGGCTACAGAGTGATGTGATGCGAGTATTAGCAGCTGCTTACGTAGCAGTAACATCTGGCGTTACATTAGCAAATGAATATACAAAAGTGTCTGTTCACGCTGCAGGTATCGCAGGCCCCTCAACGGCCCTTATCTACATGTATGGAGTCCCAGCTGTGCCAATAGTAGCGATATGGGGACTAGTTGTATGGGCACGTAGTACTCTGAAACAGCATTCTATTGCTCAGGGAATCCTGGGGATTGTACTTGGCGTTTCTATAACGGCTGCGACCTACTTCATACTATATCCTCTCTGAGACAATATCTGAAGAAGCCTTATGAAACAATTATGACACATACCATTATGTAGAAAGAGCAGATCTTTCCTGCTATTGTGGTTCACAGTATCCCTCTTGTACCAGAAGTGTTCCACAAAGGCGAGGAGTACTCATATGTGAAAATGAGCGGTTGAAGACGATGCCTGAATTCATAAACTGCCCAGTATGTGGTAAGAAAGTAAGAGAAGGATCCACATTCTGTATCGAGTGTGGAGCACGTCTAGCAGGCAAGAAGGAAGAACCAAAGAGAAGGAAACCAAATCCCAAAGAAGAGGAAACTGAAGAGGACGAGCTCACTGAACTTGAGAAGCGAATGCTCGGTTTGCTGGGAAATGAGGAGGCCATGTATTCTCAAGAGTCCAGCGAGCGGACTACACAAAATCAAGTCGAAGCTACAAAGGATAGCGCACAATCATCCGAAGAATCAACTCCTGACTTGGAATGGGATGTAAGGCTGGAGGAGGACACGGTTTCTGTTGAAGAAAACGAGCCACAAGTTAGGTCTAACACTATTTCGGTAAAGGAAAACACCCAGCAAGAATCAAATAGCAAATCCCCCAAGCAACAAGTAGATTTGAGCTGGGATGTTGAGGATATTCCGGAAATGGAGGCAGATCAGGTTCAAGAGGGAATGCCATTCGAAGAAGTCGAACCACCTGAAATCAAATCATCCGGACCTGCACCCACACCCAAGGAGGCTAAAGAACATCTTTTCCCAGAAGATGAAGAATGTTGTGCCCGCGAGGCTGTTTCGCATTTATTCCCGCAAGGTCGAGGAGTTACAGACAATGACTTCATCGATGTAGTTGTGGGAACACCTCGAAAGATTAGTGTCGAGGAACCGATGAAGGAGCTTGAGCAACCAACGTGTCCTAGCTGCGGTTCTGCACTCACATCGGATGGGTTTGAGTATCCACCGTATGTTTACGAAGCCATGGGAAAGGCTAGAATTGAACATGGTGAAGAGCTACTAGAGGAAAACGAACACGAAGAAGCCATCGAGAGCTTCGAAAAAGCAAAGATGCTCTATGAAAGGGCGAATGATGAAAAGAAGCTACAGAAGTGTAGAGAGAAAATAGACGAAGGCTACGAGTCCATGGCTGAATTTCACTATGATCAAGCAGAAGTTCACAAGAAGAACCGAGAATACGAATGGGCGATAGTACAGTACAGGAAGGCTAGAGAAATCTACATGTTCACAACTAAACGGAAGGAACGGGCTAAGTGTGCAGAGAAGGTTAGGGAATGCTACGTTGATTGGGGGGAAGAACTCGAGGAAAGAGGGGATTACTTGGCCAAAGAGGGGAGGACAAGAGAGGCGCTTGCCAAGTATCAGAAGGCAGCCGAGAAATACAAGCAAAGCGAAGATGACAAACATCTGAAAGGATTGGAGAAGAAGATCAGAGAGGCTTGAAATTCGGAAACCAGGTATTTAGACCTCTGGTTCGAAGCCCGTTAGTCTAAGAATATTATCATGAAAAATCAGATTTATGTCCTCTTGGGTTAGATTAAGCTTATCTCTCAAGGAATCGACCGCCTGATACTGTTTCTCAAGAATATCTGTTCTAAATCCACGAGGAAAGAATGACGAGTCAGTTCCGAAGACAGTCCTGCATGAAGCACCTGCAATCAAAGCGCGTTCAAAGATTTTTTCCAAGTTGAGATCATAGGGCTGGTATTTCATCCAGCTGTTACTACCAGAGCTATCCATCACTACGTTGGGCACTTGGTATAGCAGCATAAGGCATTCTCGAAAGAATCCAGCGCCGAAATGAGCAATCATGAAATTGAGTTCTGGGAAATCCTGTGCTGGTTTCTGTATGTCAAGAGGATTTCCGTACCGAAGATTAGCAGTGGGACCAATAGTAATGCCGAAGTGGAGTATCACGAGAAGATCCTGCTTCGCAGCCTCCTCATAAACGGAATAACACATCTCATCGTATGTATGGAAATTCCATGTGCTTGGATACAACTTTATGCCCTGAAAATCATCCTTCCCAGCTCTGCGAACAAGCTCGACAGCATCTTCTTCTGAGGGGTCTATATTCGCATATCCCATAAAACGACCAGGAAACCTCCTGCGGGTTTCTACGAATTCATCCCAGGTATTGGGACTGATCATCATGCCAATGGCTTCAATTCCATAGTTATCGAGCTCATCGATCCACATTGCACCGATGTCCCATGGTTCATCGGGTAATTCAAGTGGACTCATGTCCGTTTGATATTTGACTCGTTGTTGCATGCGCTCTACCCGCTCAGGATCTGATAACCACTCCTTTAGCATATCATAAGTGAAGAAATGTGCGTGCGAATCAACAACAGGTATACCAACGCGTGATTCTATCATCGTGAAACCCACTCGTAAGCAAATGAGATGGATTCCACTAGAATATCACCCATATTAGGATTGTCAGATAGGCAGTTAGCCGCCACTACCTACAATTATGGAAGGGCTCCCCCTCTAAATCCAGTCACCAGTTTCAATCTTTCTCGGCAGGTATTCATCAGTAAGGTAGTTGAAGCCGTGGCTAGCAAACGCCTGTATCTCGGCTTTCTCCTTCATCTTGAGCATGAGCTCCAAGTCGCGCACCCACTCCTTGTTTTTCTGCACGAATGGCTCATCAAGCATCTGTTTGACCCGTCGTATGTCTGAATCCTCCATGCGGATTCGAACGGCCTTGGGGATACTATATTCCTCTAGGTCGCGACTCAGTACACCCAGAAGCTTGAGTTCCGGAGTGGCAATGAATGGTGACTCATAGCTCAGCCTCTTGCTACCTCGCAGGAACACAGAGTAGATGTAGTGTCCGTACGGGTCAGAGTCAACAAGCGCAAATGCTGGAATCTGCAATTCTCTCACCAGCATCTTGAGAAAGGCTCTTGTTGCTATGTCACCAGTGCCCTTTCCAGTCAGAATGATACAGGGTTGGCGCTCCCAGTACTTTGCTTCTGCCAATCGCATCATGGCAGCGTCTTTCTCTGATAGTATGATGAATTCAGCATCACTCTCAACGATTTCAACTTGGTCTAGGAATGGTGTGATAGACCAACCACCGGTACCCATCTTGGTTAGGTCGAGGCGGTCACCACCATCGCGTAGGACAACTCGGCCCATGGCTGAACCTCTTGCTGAGGCTACAACATGGATACTATCACGAGTAGTCTGAAGCATAGATGCTACATCTTCAATGATCTTATCGCTATACTTCTGGTCTCTAAACAGATTAACGTCACTATAGAAAACTTCTCGTTTCGTTGCGTGGAGGTTGCCACGGAGCAATTCATAGACTATTTCCATCACTCTAGCAGTGCGTGTTGCATCAAGAACCGATCCGAGCGAATGATAGGGTCGAGATATCTTCCGAGTACCCAGAAGAAGCAGGTCCCGAACTTGATCCCAGACGATGTTGTCTGCTGAACGACTAGGAATCTCAAAAACTGGACGGCCTGTTGTCATGGCTTCGGCCAGTACTGTTCGAACCTCTTCAACCAGTCTTTCACTCGTTTCTTCAGCGCTCAGAGCAACGACTTCCATTGTTTGACGCGCAGCTGCGGTTTGCTCTTGCTCTTGTTCCTTGGCCTCTTCCATGAGTTCCTCGGTTTCCTTCCAAGATTCTACCATTTGAGCTCGGAGGTTCTCAATTGAGTCTGGAACATCAAGGCCAGAATCCTTTCTTTTGATGGATTCCCGTGCCTTCTTCAGTTTCTTCACGGATGTACTGACAATCGGGATTCGAGGGCCAGAAACAACTTTCATCCCTTGCTCTTCTATAACCCCACCTCGATCAACAACTTCCTTGGCGGTTTCTATGAGCTGTTCTCCACCAGTCTTTCCGATTCCATTAACATCCTTTGCTAAATCAGCGGGAGACGCTGACACTATCTTTGCAATACTGTCATAGCCTTTGGAGATCAGACTCTTTGCTGTTTTTGGACCTACACCATCAAGATCTGTGAGTTCAACATCGTCTAAATCAGCAGCTTCGGCCCGTTCAAAAGCTACAGTCCTAGAGGCTAGCTGGATAACTTTGCTAGCACCTTTCTTTCCTATACCTTCTACTTCATTGGCCAGTTCGTCAGGGTCGCATGCAGCAACTTCAGCTATAGAAGTATAGCCAGCATCTTTGAGAAGCTGTGCTGTTTTTTCGCCCACACCCTCTAAGTCAACGAGGGCATAATCAGAGACAACGTCCCGTGCCTGTCGTAATCTGAAAGCTTTCTGAGCAGACGCGACTATGTTCTCAGCACCCTTATCTCCCACACCTGTGACGAAGCGAGCAAGGGTAGTTGCATCGGCTGTTGCAATCTTCTCTAGACTAGCGTAGCCGGCGGCTTTCAGGTTCTCTGCAGTTTTCTTTCCAACACCATCGAGCTGAACTAAATCAAAAGTTTCCTCTTCCTCTTCACTTCTTGGCTCCTTGGTCTTTGCAACTTCCTTAGCGGAGGCGACTATTTGTTCAGCACCTTTACTACCCACCCCATCTACTGACTTTGACAATTTGCTGGGAGAAGTATCTGCAATTTTGAAAACGGTGTCATAACCTGCTTCTATTAGACTCTCTGCAGTTTTTCCTCCAACTCCATCGAGGGTTTTCAGTTCTTTCAAATCATCTGTAGCAGAAGGTTGGATCTTCCTCCAAAGCTTCTTGGCAGATTTTAGCATCTGATCGGCCCCTTTCTTGCCAACACCAGGAACAGATGACAACTTGCTGCCATCTGCTTTTGCGATGGATTCTACCGTATCATAGCCTGCTTCTATCAGGTTCTCGGCAGTTTTCCCACCCACACCATCAAGCTCTTTCAATTTCGCTATCTTCTTCGTGGGTTTTGGCTTCATTTCACGCCATAGTTTCTTGGCCGAGGCTAGTATCTGCTTTGCACCTTTCTTACCAACACCAGAAACTGAGGAAAGTTCGTCTTCGTCTGCATTGGCAATAGCCTCTACAGAATCATATCCAGCATATATGAGATTCTCTGCAGTTTTCCCTCCCACACCTTCAAGCTGTGATAATTCCTTGATTTTCTTCGTAGGTTTCGGTCGTATCTCTTCCCAAAGCTTAATTGCAGCTGCCAGTATCTGTTTGGCTCCTTTCTTTCCTACACCATCAACTGATGACAGCTCTTCTACGCTGGAGTTTGCAATAGATTCTATAGAATCATATCCCGCATCCTTAAGACTCTCTGCGGTCTTCGCTCCAACACCGTCCAAATCCTTCAGTGACACCTTTGAATTCCTTCCATTGTGTTTAGTCGTTGTTTTATCATGTTCAAGTAGAGTTGATTGACGTAGCTCGGTTTTCCCTGCTGGTGTCATCAGTCACCACCTGTGGCAACATCAGCGACTAAGTCGCTGCCCTTGCCATCATTAGTTACATCCTCTTCTTCTTGTGGCTTATCGAAACCAGATATTGAATCTCGGATTCGCTGTGCTATTGATTCAGCATCGTAAACCTTCTTGCCCTCAGCGTCATTTACGATACTCACCAAACTGTCTGCAAACTGATCGGCATACATGGCAAGTACACCTGCTCTTTTCGCCTTTCTCCTTGCTTTTTCCTTCTTGGACATATACCGCCGGAAAGACCTACCGGCTTCTTCTAGCGCCAGTTTTATCTCTTTAAGAAGAACCTCATCTTCGGCAAGTGCCTGTTTGCTTTGGCCTTTGAACATCACGTGCACATAAGCACCGCAAACATGGATAAATACCATTAATGGGCCCTTAGGAAGGCCATTGTCGAAAGTATCAAGTTTGTAGTTCTTCCAGTTCACCATCGCAGTTGCTTTCCAAGTAGCACAGTCACTATTATCACGCATTTTGGGCACACGATTGACGAATCGCTTCAGTACAACCGGGGAAGATGAAGCGGGTTTTATGTCGCCCCCATAAGCTATACAAACCTCCACCGAGAACGAAAGACCCTTTCCGGAGGTTGGACTCCGCGTAACTGCGGTGATGAAGTCGGGATTGTAGGCCATTTGTATAGTCTGTTCAAAAACCTCTTCGCCAACAGGTACTACCGTGTCTGTTGGTGGTGCATAGTAGTCTTCTGATGAAAATGACCTATAGAGAAGCTCAACCTGCAATTTGGACAAGCTTGATGGATCTTGGCTAGAATCAATCAGCTTTATTCCACGAGTTTCTAGAGCTTCATTAGTATTCGAAATGATATCTTTTGCCTTACTGTTACTCATTCTCACAAATGCTTGGGTCAGAAATGATTGAACAGTCCGGTGTTCTGTCTCTCTAAGAATGTCTTGAAACTCTCCGATACGAATGCTAGCAGGATGAGGTTTGGCATATTTGGGTTCTTCTGGAAAGCTATTAACCCGCCGGGGGTAAATATGGAGGTCCCCATATGGATCTATAAAAACGATTGTGACGTGTGAATTCAACAGAGAAGCCATCTCTGCATATTCATCAGCGTAGCCCCGTCGATATTGAATATTGAGATAGTGTAATCTGATGTAAGTACCCTGTTTGAATGGCAAATCCATCTTCTTAGGACCCGCCACATAATCCTTCGTGTTGGCAGTCGTAGTATAGTAATCAGCAACCGTAGCTTTGTCAGCTTTGTGATGCTTTGAAATTGTGAAAATCGGTTTTCCAGTGGTATTCTGAGCATCGCTAAATGCTGAGGGCGCTCCAAATCCCTGGCTGCCACGAGTCTGTCTCAGTTTCTCGCTCTTGCTTGACGCAAGATATATCCCGAATTTCTCGAGATCGGATGGCACCATACCAATACCATTGTCAAAGATAGTGAATTCATGTACTTTGAAACCATCCTCATTATCAATTGGAATTAGATTCGGCATCTGAATCTCTTTCAGCTGCATAATGACCAGGGGTTCTTGCATGTCGATTAATTTCTTGAAAGGTGCAAGGAACTCTTTGAAGTCCCGGACTCGTTTGTCCAAATCCTCCTTCGGATATGGGGATATATGCACCTTCTTGCCGGCCCGAACTTTCTTCTCCAGATCTTTGCTCTTTGAAATAGTATCAACAAGTTTAGGTTCTAAAGTCTCAGCTATCTCCTTGACAAGTTCAGGATCAAGTTTATCGCTAAGTTCTGGTTTCTTTTTTGTTCGCCACCACCAGCTTTCAATGGCATCTATCGAATTGTCAAGAAACTCGATAGCATACTGAGTGTGTTTATTGAGTCCTGTTTCGAACCCAACTAATTGGGTTCTTTTGCGCATGAACTTAGCTATAGTTCCTTGCTTGATATCGCCAGTTTCTTGGCCACTTGCCATTTTCTTTCAATACGCTCCTATAGTTGATAGATAACCAGCTGGATAAAGCCTGATAGATTTCAGGTTGTTTGTGTTCCCGGCATTCCAGAGTCGATTTATGTGTAATGTGGTTCGGTTATTAGACCCAACCCACCTAGGTATCTGAGAGTTCTACCTTGATTAACTCTCTTTTTCTTATTATCGTTTTCCAGCCAGATATATGAGATGCACGACCGATATAATAAGAGGTTTATTCTTGTATCAGGGGTGATAGAGACACGGTTATTAGAGTTTCTAGTAGCAACGGCTTGATAAGCCCAAAATATGAGTATTTGAGATATCCAGCTGAGGTGGATTGCTTTGCATGAGATTAGAATTATTCCACTCCAAACAGAGACACTTGTTACAAGAAACACAGATCTCGGCAAATTACTTGTCAAGAGTATGAAGAACCAAGCAATCCCCCTTCAACATGACGATATCATTGTCATCACTCACAAAATCGTCTCTAAGGCCGAAGGGAGAGTGATCAACAAGAGGGATATTACAGTTTCAGAAAGAGCGGAGAGCATAGCGGAACGAGAAGATTTTGATGCGCATCAAGTTGAACTAGCCCTGAGAGAAAGCGAAAAAATTATCCGCGAAAAAAGAGCCCTCATAACCCTGAACAAAAACGGACAAATCTGTAATTTTGCAGGCGTAGATCATTCCAATGCACCAAGAAACAGCTACGTTCTTCTGCCGGCGAATCCTGATGAAAGTGCTCTACGACTAAGACAGAGAGTAGGTGAACTGACCGGTAAAGAGCCCGCAATCATCATCACGGATACTGAAGGAAGACCATGGAGAAAAGGAGCAATTAACCTGGCAATCGGCTGCGCCGGCATAAACGCTTTCAAGTACAATAAGAACCGACCTGATCTCTATGGAGAAGTACTGAAAAGATCCACGGTGTGCCAAGTAGACCAACTGGCATCGGCAGCAGAACTTGTTATGGGCCAAGCTGACGAATCTGTACCGGTGGCAATCATTAGAGGATACCCATATGAAAAGGGGGAAGAGCAAGTATCTGATATCTATCGGTCAGCTGAAAACGATTTATTTCGATAGGCTACCAGAGAGACTTAGCTGAAGGATTCATTAAGAATGCAGGCCCACAATGCAGGTCCAGCCGACTAGCTGTGGGCCTTTGTCATGCTAAGAAATCATTTAGCATGGAAAATTACAGCGGAGAACCACATTTCCCACAGAATTTGTCTCCTGTAGAATACGGTTCACCACATTTGGTACAGAAGCCGTCTCCACCACTAGAGGTTGACTCATCCGCCTCAGCACCAGGCTGCAAGGGAGCTCCACACTGTGGACATTTCAAGTTGCCGGCTGTTGCTGCTCCACAATAGGGACATTTGCCCTTTTCCTTCGCGCCGCGGATATTGGCAACAATGGTAGGGATGACTTTTTTCTGCTTGAAATCGAATCTCATATTTCCGCCAGATTGTAGCTCAATAATGAGTTCGTCACCACTTTGTTGAGCTTGGGCAATTGCGATCACGGGCACAGCCACGCTATCCGTATCCCCGTCCTCAGTCTTATTTATGTAGGAATCGCGATTCCACGAAGTAACAGCACCGAGTACAGCTGCCGCGCCCATACCCCTTCCGAATCTTCGGAGTGCACGGCCACCAACACCCCCGACTTCACTACCTATTGCGCTTAGAGCTGCGGCTCCTGCAATAGCACCAGCTATTCCGCCTACTTTCTTTAGCTTCCCCCATCGAGAGGGTTTCTTCTTCCATACAAGGCGAACATCGGTCAGCTGAATAGTCCCATCTTCGCCATCGAATTTTACGTTTTCTTCACGGACCATTGTATCTTCGTGTTGCATAGTCTGGAGACGATTGTTATCGCCAAATGATACATGTAAGAATCCAGGTGGTCTTCTTCTGGGCAATTCTAGCACCTAGGGTCTAGACGAGATTTGAGGTATTAACCTTATTGTCTATGGAGATTCTACAGAATCAATTAGACATACGTTAGCATGAATGGCTATCAGATTCGTGGTCTTGAAACTATATTGAAGTGGAGACTTCAACATAGTGGAATTGTGAAACCGAAGGTTGATCCTTCCCCCAAGTTACTATCTACGGAAATCTCTCCACATTGCATTTCAACAAGAGAGCGTGTTATCCACAAGCCAAGTCCGGTTCCACCTTCTTTGATTGTCTCGGGATTCTCTGCTCGAAAGAACTTGGAGAAAATCTTCTCCTGTTCCTCTTGGGACAGGCCAATTCCGTTGTCTTTTACGTTCACCAAGAGATACTCGTTTTCAGGCTCAACCGAGATGACAATATGCCCTCCTGATGGAGTATATTTGTGGGCATTTGATAGGAGGTTGAGTATAATCTGAGCAGTTCGCCTGACGTCTGCACTAACTTTAGGAACATCCCGAGGTGTCTCGATTGATAATTTCTGATTCTTCTTTTCTAGTTGGGGACGCATACGATCCACGATATCTTCAATGACAGGAACGACATCGATTTCTTGGATGTTCAGCTTTATGGCTCCTGCTTCGATACGGGAAACATCCAAGAGCTCTTCAACCAATTCAGATAGATGGTTTGCATTTCGAAGGACGGTTTCAAGGAAATCTCTTTGTTCATTATTGAGCCTCCCAGTATCCCCATCTAGCATCATCTCTGTATATCCTTTAATCGATGTGAGAGGGGTGCGGAACTCATGAGTAACTAGGGAGACAAATTCGGATTTCAAACGTTCAACTTCCCGTTCCCGGGTAACATCTCGAAAGACCATTAGCCTACCGATGTGCTCATCCTCAGCGTTTTCAACTTTAGCAGAATATACCTGAAGTTCTCTTCTCACAGGCCATTTCTGGACAAATGTCCTATCATCAAACGTATCACATTTGGACTCATCAAGAATATCTTGAACAACGGAATCATCCTTAAACACTCGATTCCAATGTTCAGCATTCTCGATGAAGGGTCGATTCCTGACTTCCGTTTCTCGTACCGAAAACATCCTCTCAAATGATTTGTTGATTCTGAGTACTTCGTTTGTTGGAGAAAGAAGCATCATGCCCTCTGTTGTTGCATCCAGCATTGCATGCATCTGACTGCGCGCATGATCCAGCGCCTTCGTTATTTCTTTGAGTTCAGCCATCAACTCGGTCAAATTATTAACTATAGTCTTCTTTTGAGTTTCAGATTTTTGGAGCTGGTCCTGAAGGACTTTTCTTTCTGTGATATTTCTCTTGGCTGCTACAAAATGGGTAATATCATCACTTGCATCTATTACCGGTCTGATTTCCATCTCCTCGTAATACTCACTGCCATCTTTTCGTCTATTAATCAGCATGCCGGACCATTTTTCACCGTTCCTAATGGATTCCCACATCTTTTCATAGAAAGAAGCATCCTGCCTTCCAGATTTTAGAACATCTATTTGACTTCCAATTGCTTCATTGAGCGTATAACCAGTCAACTCTGAATAAGCTTGATTAGCCCAGACAATGGTACCATTAGTATCAGTGACAACGAGTGCAGTAGCTCTAAGAGCTGATTCTAGAACTTGTTCCCATTCTTTTTCACGCAAAGTGCTTGGCGAATCTACCACTGCAGGTCACCGCATAACTGCCTTAATCCACCCTTCAACAATTTTGGCATCACATCCCGCTAGTAGCTTCGCAAGATGGGCTTTCAGCCGGGTAGGAGAGTATTCACGTGGATCTTCAACGTAGACAAAGGGGCTATGCTCAGATCCTTTGCAATAGTCACCCGTGAAGGGGTTAACAGAGAAATTGTGCGAATGTTTTGCGGATACAGCACTTCTACGACGCCATTCCTTGGCTCTACGATCAAATCTAATCTGGGTCGTACTCCCATATGCTTTGACCAGCTCGTAAATATGAGTCACTTTGTTACGAACCATCATGAGTTCAACAGCCAGCTTTATTCGCTCTCGATCGGTGAAAAGGCTCAGGTCGCCCTGCCGTATCTTATCAGAGAGGGTTTTCTTGAACCTGCGATTCTCAATGTAGACATTAGCCTTTTCATGGACCTCCAGTAACAAGTCTTGAGTTGTTTTATCAAGAGTTAGTGCCGTGGTTTTCTCTTCATCAGGCAGTCTCGATTCTATCTCTTGATTCTTAGTATCGCCCATCCGAGATCCCAGAAGAAACATCATCGCTTCGTAGCAATCTTTATCCCATGCTCCCATTGCTCTCATTGTTCTACCACGTAGCTGTTGCCAAGCCGTAACATTTCGAGTTGCAGTTGCATCGATAAGCAGGTTAGGTGTAGTAACATCCCAGCCAGTACGTGCCCATCTTGATACGATTATGACATTTATCGGTAGGTCTTTCGCATCTACAATTCGCGCGGTAAGATCATACATAAGCTGTTTTTTGCTGCCTTGGGCCATTTTGATAACATAGAACCTTTGTCTGCCTCCATTGGGCTGCTGAAGCTTAGATTCTATGGCATCTGAAAAACGAGAAGCGATCAGCGCATAATCATAGAAGCCGCGCATCCATTTCTCCAAATGCGGATTTGCCGTATCTAATCGGGATACTATAGTCTCTCTTTCCTCTAGATTCAATTTGTTAACAGTTTTGATAAGCGGTTGAAGCACTTCTGTGTCAAATTCAACAGGTCTCCACGCCCCCACAGAACTTAAGCTTTCTACGTAGCTAGTGATAATCTCATCAAAAGATGATTTGAAAGCTTGTAAACGTTTCGTAGGTATTTGAGTTCCTTGTGTAAGAAGACCGAACAAAGTCTGACTCAGGTCTGAACCCATGATTTCGCGCTTTATGAAAGACGCAATTCTCATAGGAATTTGCTGATTTCTTGAAAACGGCAAGTACACCTCACTTGAAAGGACAGCCATGGGAGTAAGCTCATTTTCTCCTAGCATCTGTGAAAAAATGCCAGCAACCCCTGAATAGCCTGGTTCCGCTAGACCTGACCTCCAATCAAGGCTCTTCCCTCTGCCAAAGACGATGACATTGTTTAGATCTCTTACTTGTCTCTCTGCTTGAATGACGGCACTGATGGCTTCAACTCTACCTTCACCCATTCTATAGTACAATGACCTCAGAATCCGATACAATCCCGCTATGGTATTCGATAATGTATCATCTACTTTCTCTTCAAGTTCTTTCTTAGTTGGAATTGATTGATAAGATTCTAACAGAGCATTGGCCTGAATTCGCCTTCCAAAGCCGCTAACTTTGAGTTTGGATGCTATTTCAGAACTGGTAACCAAACCAAGAAGACTCAAACGAACATCTCTAAACTTGACTAGTAGACGTCGAAATCTAATCATTCTCTTTCGTTGTGTCTTTTCGGGGTAACCAACCAATGTTTGGCGTACAAGGGCCTCATCAGACAAATTCTTGGCAATCTGGATCATGCTAATAAGTGAGAGCTCATTAAGCCCTAGGTCGCCTTCCTTTCTCCATCGTCTAAATCGTGCTTTAATTGCCTCCCTTCGATCTTTCCGATACGAGTACATATCAAGGATATCACGAGCAATGGTCAACCGTTTCTTAAAGGGAATGTCACTAAAGGTCGTCCTCAGAAAATGGGAACCCACCAAATCAGTATAATCTCTTAGAAGTGATTTATACGAACCCAGGAGCGACCGCATTTCGCTTTCTCGATCAGAGTAAGTGAATGGCACTCCGAGCTCTCCAAAAGGAGCGACGAAACCGTAGGCAATAAGATCAACAGAGGGAACGACATAAACTAGTCGAAGACCAAGCTTTTCAAAGCGCTCCCGATAGGCTTTAGCAGTACCAGAGAATCCTATGAGTCCTTCTATACTACCATCTTCAAGCCAATCCACCAACAGGCTGGTAACGGATGCAGATACTCCCTCCATATCTTGAACAACTTTGTGCACTTCATCGAGGATCACGTATCTAGTATTGCTCCCCTGAAGGAAGCGCTCAAGCGATATCTTATCGAAACCCCCTTTGCCCTTTGGTGAACCTAACTGAGCAAGTCCAGCATAAGTCATAATTAGAACTACTGGAGGTGTTTTCGACCTTTGACGCTTCATTTCGTAATCAGTTGGCGTACCGGCAAAGACATCATCTGGTGATAGTTGTAAGCCAATGGACTTGTAGCAAAGCTCACGAACCCATTGTTGTTCATAGTTGATGGTGGGTACGAGCACTAGAATCGATTCACCTGGAGAAGTAGTTTTGAGCCAATCCTGAATAGCCATCATGCCAATCAGAGTTTTTCCTGAGCCGGTTGGAGCCTCAATTAGAGGACCTTGATATCCATGACCACGGAATATCGTGAATGCATCTCGTTGATACGGTCGAGGGATTGAAGATCCTATCAAATCTCTACAGTGCCATTGCTCAATGGTTGGTCTTTCTGATTCAGGTCCAAGCAAGTCAGTAATAGTTGCGAGGAATAATTCGGAGACAAGTTCTCCAGTATCTGTCATTTCCTCGAAAAACTGCTTGAATTCAGCTGTCTTGTTCTCAATGTTGGATAGCCCTGGGAAGCCATTCATTTCAAATTCAATGTACAGCTCTTCGCCCAAGAGGGTCTGCAGACCGGCATCATCAAGATTGGTGGACATATAGGTTCTGTTGGTTCTTTCATAGGCCCCATTGGTTTTTGAAAGATGACCACTTTCCACGAGATGTCCCAAATGGCGCTCAACGGTTCTCTTCGTGGTTTTTTGGAGAAACTCATGTTCATTAATGTACTCGGTCAGCCGTGCAGCTGTCATTGACTCTATAGATTCTTCTTGAACTTTGATTAGCAGGTCCCGAATCAATTTCCCCTTAAGCTTAGGTTCCATGGCGAGATGCAGAGGAATAGCATTAGGTGCAGTGGAATGCATGTAGTTGAGTGGGGCATTTAATGCAATCAGACTCCGAAGTGAAGATACCAAACCCGCTGTATTCCTTTCCTTCAACGCAGTCCGTAAGGAACTAACAGCTTGTTCATAGTACTCGAAGAGTGCATAGAAACGGCTTTTCATCCCCGCCGTAAGCCCTTTCTCTAGGCTGGCTTCAAATTCCCGGTGTATTCTGGCTGCAAAAGACTGGGCCTGCCAACAATCTATGGCTGACTGTCTTTTTTCCTGTAGATCAGCTCCTACAGGAAGGGGTAACTCAGATAAATTGGAAGCCTGTGTTTTTGGCGGGATTTTGCCAGCGTCCCCGTCGAGTTCCCCATTTTTCATCCATTGGCCACCTTATTTTTACTTCCTTCATCAAGGAACCATTTCTTGAAAACGAACTAGAAAAATCATTTAGTAAGAGTCATCTCCTATTTCTTAGCTTTATTTTCAGAGGATTTTTGTCCTTTGAGCAAAGCTACGTTGATTCGTTCTATCAATTCCGTAGGGCTGAATGGTTTCGTAATATAGTCATCAGCTCCCGATGCAAGTCCTTCCATCATATCTTCTTCCTCAGATTTTGAAGTCAACATTATAGCAACCGGGGCGTTTTCCCCCATCTTCTTCTTAACCTCAGAAACCACTTCATACCCATCTTTCTGAGGCATCATTATATCAACCAGCATCACGTCAGGATGCTTATCAAGGACAGTTTCAATTCCTTCAACGCCATCTTTTGCTGTAATGACGCGAAACCCTTCTTTTGATAACTTGATTCGAATCAATCGCAGAATATCTTCTTCATCGTCTATTGCTACAACACGAGTCTTTCGTCTGCTTTTCCTCTTGGTCGGAACAGATGCTTGGCTCTTGACCTCATATGCAATCAAGAAAATTGCCATCGCATATCCTGCAGCTGTAACTGCAAGAGGGACAATGCAATCAGTTTCATTTTGGCTCAGAAGATGGAGAAAAGGTAACAGACCGAAGACTGAACCCAGGATTATCAGAACCAAGGCAAGTAAAAATACCAGTATTCTCCTTTGTTGCATCACGAGCTAACCCCGACCTATAGATTTCATGAGTATATATAAAGCAATTACAGACGAAAGGGTGAAGAAAACTGGATGGATAATCAGACGGTTTGAATGGTTCCCTTCGAGAGGAATTTAAGGGGGCATGTTTTCAATTATGAAGGAGATGATTACATGTCAATAGAAAGGATAGCAGTATTAGGAGCGGGACAGATGGGGAACGGAATAGCCCAAGTCTGTGCTCAAGCCGGATACAACGTAGCAATGCGGGATATCAAGCAGGAGTTCCTAGATAACGGGATGAAAACAATCCGAAAGAATCTAGAACGAGGATTGAAGAAAGACAAAATCACCGAAGAAGAAATCGAAGAAATCCTCGACTCAATTAATCCTGTCATAGATCTGGAAGAAGCAGTAGGCGATGCAGATCTCATCATCGAAGCTGTTCCAGAAATCGTCAAACTTAAGCTAGAGGTGTGGGAGGATGTAGAGAATTTCGCAAAGAAGGATGCCATTTTTGCGTCAAATACCTCAAGTATCAGCATAACACAGATGGGGGCCGTGACGAAACGGCCAGAGAAATTCATTGGTATGCACTTCTTTAATCCTGTACCTGTCATGAAGCTTGTTGAAATCATCCGTGGAGCTGCCACAGAGGATGAAACAGTAGAGGTCATCGAAACCGTCGCCGCTGAGCTTGGAAAGGAGACGGTCCTTGTTGAAGAGGCACCAGGTTTTGCTGTAAATCGGTTGCTGGTACCTGCCATAAACGAGGCGATCTTTGCAATTCAAGAAGGGGTTGCTACCGTTTCGGATATGGACAAGTCAATCGAGCTTGGCCTGAACTGGCCTATGGGACCCCTCAAACTAGCAGACTTCGTAGGATTGGACACCTTGCTACATATAGCCGATTACTTCGTTGAGGAGTTTAAAGACAGCAAGTATCGAGCACCACCACTCCTCAGGAAGCTTGTACGAGCAGGCTGGGTAGGGAGGAAGGCA
Organism: Candidatus Lokiarchaeota archaeon; assembly: GCA_014730275.1. Taxonomy (NCBI): domain Archaea; kingdom Promethearchaeati; phylum Promethearchaeota; species Promethearchaeota archaeon. Next base: position 69,848 of record WJIL01000038.1, read on the forward strand.
GGGAAAGGGTTCTACGACTATTCAGGAGATAAGCCAAAACCATTGGAATTCTAATGAGGGGACAATCTCGGAGTTGCCTCCAGTCAGGGGGTATCGCACACCCCCTGAACTTCTTTCTTTTTGCTTCTTGAGGGCATCGAATTCCCAACAGGGACGAAGAGTTGAATAGAGTGAATGGATTGTGAAGTACCGGTGGTCTGCATGATACACGAGGTAACCGAATACATCGGTTATGATGGTAAGCGGATGTTTATGCATCTGTGGAAACCATCCGATGACAAACCTCGGGCGCTTGTTGTGGCCATCAAACGTGCTGCTTTGTCAACATTTCCCGTAATTTCCATGGGGAGGTTTTGGAGTCCCTTCTCTTCCTCAACGAAATCTTCCAATGTTCCTCTGACCTTTTCTAGAAATTTGGATGGATGGAAAGACACAACACGATAATGCTCGTTCTTTGTGAGTTGCTCGATTTCTTCCGTCAACCCACCTCCCTTTCCTTCTTCTATGATGACGAAAATATTGTGGAAATCATCTTTATCTTTGAGAACTATGTCACCCGCATCATCTACTTTCACCGCAACATGCTTAATGGAATCACCCTTCTCAAGATTCAACTCTTTCTTGTATTTTGTGAGTATCAAACCTGCAGCTCGTTCATCTGTCACATAGCCCTCTTTGAGCCACTTCTTCAGTTTGCTCTCAAGCAATTGTTTAGTGCCCTTGATGCTACCCACTGCATCTTTGATTCCTGAACTCTCAAGGAACGCGTGTGCGAATTCAGCCAATGAGCTCCGTTCTATCTCCCCGTTGGGTTTTTCGAAGTCCAGCGTTCCTTCTTTGAGGTCTAGATGATCCCTGAGCTCGGCGAATTTCGCCAAATCAATATCATCCAGCCTTGGACCTTCTAAGTTGTAGCTCTTGAAGACAGCTGGTTCAGCTGGTGTCTCCACAGGTGAGTTCGCAAACTTGTCTGTTTCGTCTGTTTCTACTTCGTATTCTGCTGCTTCAAGATCCAACCACCGTGTACCGATAGACAGCATGCCCGTATTGCCAATCAATTCATTGTCTTGCTTATTCCTCGTTGTTGACCCAAGGAATCTGGCCGCATCTCTCGTTACTGCATCGATTCCGTAGGCATACTGTCCCATGAAGAGCAGGACACAGAGCAAAGAGAGGATGATAGCAAGCTTCTTCTTCCCTGCGCCGGCTGTGACCACTGTCATAGAAATCAGCGTGACAAGTACGATTATGGAACCAATGCCACTATCCTGACTTGTTTCAGCACCGTTTTGTGAGTTCAGGGATTCGATGAGTGTATCAGGGACGAAAACTTCCCGTATCTGCGTTCTGTCCCAGCCTGCGATACCGGTCTCGCCTTCTTCATCGACTGCTTCGATTTGAGGAGTGAACACGAGTTCCGGTTCGTCCGCTGTCTGAAGCCCAGCCTTTATCTCCTTCATATTCACAAGGTCAGTCGTCCTCGCAACTCCGTTTATACCATCGATAGTCCACGCTTCCATCAAGGTATCAAGGTTCTGGCGGGCATTGACCAGTCGGCGAGCACCCATTCCGTCATCAAAGAGATCCTGTAGCGTTCCGGTGCCCCTGAGTGCCTCGACAGCTTCCCGAGATAGTGCGAGGTCAGCATCGCCATCATCATTGACAAACAGGCCCGAGTTCCTGTCGAATCGCTGTGCCACCTTTGCTGTGAAAGAATCAACGTCCAGCAGAAGCGGCATAACGGTGGGATTGAGACTATCCTTACCGATAATCATGTCAAGAGTCTCTACCACGTCAAGTTGCTTCTCATAGTCCATATCCTTGAAAGGTGACCCGTACCGGGAGCCCTGCTCAAACAAGGGTTGATTCCAGACAAGATATGGCTCCACTTCTGGAAAGTCCGCTCTGTTCGCATCCGGAGCTATGATTTTGTTCAAGTTGATATCGTGTAAACCTAGCAAATTCACGCATTCGAGTGTGTTCGCTGTCCGTAGAGCCCAATACTTTGTGTAGAAGTCACCTTCCGTAAGCCACTTGTTCAGGGTGAGTGACCCCCTGAATGATGATTGCAGGTACTGTTTAGCTATCCCAATGTCTATCGCGTCAAGCATATCCAGTATGTCAAGGGTCTCGACGATGAGCGCCGTTGTCCTGAAAGCGGGGCCGTTCTCGCCTTCCGTGACGAACCCGCCGCGATACGGACTTTGCATCTCTGCATACTGTTCAACGATAGTATCAAGAGCTATACCCATGCCGACTGGCCAGCTGTCTGGATTTTCCATCAGCAGCTTGGCCGCATCAAGGGTAGTTTCAAGGTCTGAAACAGCGCCCGGTTCTGCGGCAAACCCTTTACCATCGTAGCACTTCATGACGTACTCCGCTACGGCCATGGGTGGTTCCGGTTCTTCCTGCGACAGCTGGGCCACAGCTGTTGACGTCATCCCAGTGATGATGAACAGCGTCAGGATGCTGAATATCATCACGAATCGCTTTGCGTGGATTGCTCTAGTCAATCGTTACACCGCCTATTGATTTGCACGTTTGTTATTAACCTCCTACAATGGCAGATACAGGATGCGCTGAACAGGGTAAGGATGCCGAATACCATCACGAATTGTTTTGCGTTGATTGTTCTAGCCTTGTGTGATTCCTCGGGTAGAAAGTGATAGAAGGAGCATACGTGTATGCGGACCGAGGACTGGTTGTGGTAATGAAGTCAGAAGAATCCTGGCCTACTGGTCTATGTATTACATACACTTCTATGTGGAGGACATATTCCATTAAGCCACAGAAATGGATTGGATACTGTCTAATACGTGTAGCTGGTTATTCTGTCGATAGTATACATCCTTATAAGATAAATCAAGTATGTGTTTAATGAATACGGATGAATAAACAGGACATCTTCAAGAGCAATAAAATTGCTAGACTCGCTACGTTGAGACATAACGATTATGTTTCATCAGTCTCCTGGCATCCTGACATTATTAGATTAGCCACCAGTTCCATAGATGGGACTGCTGTCATCTGGGACGGAACAAGTGGAAAGAGAATTGCGACCTTCTCTCTGGAAAAGGGATTTTTCGAGGTAGTATGGAGTCCTGACGGCTCACGCTTGGCAACAAGAGATAGAGGGTATGTGAGTTCCGGGCATTCAAAGAATAGCAAACGTTTGTTTTCCGTGCGCATTTGGGAAACAAGGAGTTGCAAGGAACCCATCATACTTCTGCATGATGACCGCATTGATGAAATCGCATGGCACCCAGACGGAGATAGGATTGCTACAGGATCAGATGATGGTACAGTTAACATCTGGGATACGAAGACCGGGAGTAAGCTCGCCACTCTACATCATAGAGACTTGGTAGAAGAGGTGTCGTGGAGCCCAGACGGGTCGAAACTTGCTACTGGGTCGTGGGACAACACCGCTCGTGTCTGGAATCCTGAATCAGGTGACGAGCTGTTTCGAATAGACAAGTACAAGACAGAGGGGGGTGTTGCATGGGGGGCTGTCGCATGGAGCCATGATGGCATGAAGATTGCAACAGCATCAAAGAATCAAACAATTATCATATGGGATGCAAGAGAATGGAAGAGAGACGCAATTCTGCAAGCACAACACAACCTTTCTTTGGTGAAGTGGAGTCCTAGGGGTAACCGGCTTCTTGCAGGAGTTCATTATACACCAGACACCCCGTTTCCACACCGGACTGACACAAAATGCTATTTGTCCATCTGGGATGTTGAGCAGGGTCTAGATAACGCAGTCTGGAAACATGACGGCATAATGCGAGAAGTGGTATGGAATCCCGATGGCAAGAAGATTGCTATTGGCTTAGATAATGGCACAGTCTACATTCTGGATGCAAGAACCGGGACCGAGCTCGTGTGCATGAATCATGATAAGCAGATTCTCTCTATGGACTGGACTCCCGATGGAACTAGACTGGCGACTGGATCTAAGGACAATACAGCGGCTATTTGGGATTTTTCCAAAGTCAAGGAATTCTAATGGTCCGGTCAGCACCGCCACTTCTGAGGAAGCTGGTACGAGCTGGATGGGTAGGTAGGAAGGCAGGCAAAGGTTTCTACGACTACTCAGGAGATAAGCCGAAACCGTTAGAATTCTAATTTGGAGGCAACTGTGGAGTTGGATCCAAGCAGGGGGTTGTTCTATATCCCCCTGAATCTTTTTTTCTTGTATCCCGAATACATCAAATTTCATGACTGTGACGAAGAATTGAATAGAGTTAGTGGACTGTGAAGTACCAGTGGTCCGCATGGTACATGAGGAAACCGAGTACGTTGGTTATGATGGTAAACGGATGTTTATGCATCTATGGAGGCCTTCTGACAACAAACCTCGGGCGCTTGTAGTGGCTGTCCATGGTATCGGGAGCCATGGAGGAGACATGAAGAGAGTAGGCGAGTTTCTGGCAGAACGAGGGGTGGCAGTATTTGCTCCAGATATGAGAGGTTTTGGGCATTTTGAAGGAATGAAGGGCCATGTAATGGATTTCGACGAGTATAACGAAGATATGTGCAATATTGTCATGCAAATCAAAGACCAGTACAAGAACAGGTTAACCTTCGCCTATGGTCACTCATTGGGAGGATTGCATGTTATCCGTTATGTAGTGCGATATCCTAACGAAATAGATGGAATGATGCTCTCTGCTCCAGCTGTTTCCGAAACGCTTGACATTGGTAAGGCAACGAGATTGCTTGGAAGAGTGCTATCAGTCCTGAATGTCAAGTGGTACATGGATAATGAAGTCAAATTTGATTGTCTCACAAGAAACAAAGAAGCCATAGAACGGCATAAGCAAGATGACCTGCGTTTCGACAAAGTAACGCCACGGTTCGGCATCGAAGCTTTGCAAGCAAGAGCTGAAGGGTTCGAATCAGCCGAGCGAATCAGGGTGCCGGTATTGATGCAACAAGGGGGAGACGACAAGCTGGTATCTCCAGAGAAGAACAGGGAATTCTTTGACAACATCGATATCGAGGACAAGACATGGAGATTCTACGAGGGTTTCTATCACGAACTCTTTGAAGAACCAGAAAATGAGCGAGTCCTTTCGGATTTATACTCCTGGCTAGACAAGAGACTAGTACGGTAAGAATTCTTACTGGGAAATGGATGTGTTCGCAATCGGAGAAAGTCGTCGATAGACTTGGTACGTTATCTTCGCTACACAGATTTGAGATCCCCAACTTGTATTTCTATTTGCAGAATCTACTCCTTTTTCACAAGAGCATTCGTGCCATATAGGACCAAAAAAAGAGAAGGGAGAGCCATGCCCCCCAGCTCTAGGGAGACATAACCCACCTTTTGTTTTATTCCTCTGGTAACAGTTCGTCCTTGTGCCCGAACAGGATGTGTGGTGGAATCAACAGCGCGGGCAATGATGTCAGGATGATCAGTACCCAAGCCATTGGCTCCAAGGGCATCGTATCGAACAATGGCTGCATGAACGGAGCATAGATTGTCATCAACGTCAGGATGATCGAGACCGCCACTGCAGCAAACAAAGCCGTGCTGTGACGGATCTCTGTGCGCCATATCGGGTGGTACTCATCTCGACAATTCCAGACGAATATCAGCTCGAACGTGACCACGCTGGCAAACACCGCTGTCCGTGCATGTCGTAGATTAGTCACATAAGGCTCGATGTCCCAATTGACCATCGGGCCGGTTAGGCCGGGTATATGGCCAATGTAGGTGTTCAGTGACCATAGGAACATGAAGCTCGACGCGAGGAATGCGACGAATCCTGCGACCAGGACGAAGGAAATCATTCCGCGATCCATCATCTTCTTGCCTGGTTCTCGCGGCGGTCGTTCCATCACGCCTCTGCTCGGTGGGTCAACACCAAGGGCCAAGGCCGGGAATCCATCCGTGGCGAGGTTCAGCCAGAGGATCTGTATGGGTGTGATTGGTAGAGGTAGGTTTGTTCTGTCGAATAGTCTCAGTGCTTTGCTTCAAACTCTGCTAGCTTCAGTATGTAATCGCGCATGGTTTCAGACATCTTTGTTGATGGATAGACGGCTTCGCCTGTTTTAGTTATATCGATATCAAAATCCAACTTTGAAAGGGCACTGCGCAGCTGTTCGAACTGTGACACCGTGCACTCAAGTCCAACCTCCACTCGTAATAATAGTTGAAACCCATAAGCTGTCAACCAGAGAGGTCTGAGGTTCACGGAATCTTCCCTATTGTCTACCCTCAGAGTGATTTCCTCGACTTCCTGAAGCCTAGCCTTAAGGATGCGAGGTATTCTCAGGGAAAGTTCTGGGCGGGAGTTCTCTTTCATTCCATCCAAATCAGCAGCTACAGTCGTACCACATGCATCTACTTGGCTGCAGAATTCCTCAATGAGCATACTCTTGATATCGGACGCATCTTCTTCATGCATTATCGACTCGAATTCATCTGTGTCAATGTCTAGGTACCCGAGCCACCCAGCACCAACTGATTTAGACAGGCATTGGACGAGGTGCAGGATCTTCCAGTCAGGTTCGTGTTCTCGTACTACGGGATAGAGCATGCGTATCGCGACAAGGTTACGGATAGGGACAGGTACGTCATACTCCCTGATGAAGGCATCTCTTGCTTTTTCACCATGTAATGTATGGAATGTGAATTCGGGCACTTTGTCCATGGTAGACTTACTGAAGAACGTGATACAGAGATCTTCACGTTTGCCTTTTCGTGCCCAGACCATTTTGAGATTGGGGCATGCAAGGAGTGGAGTTATATCAACCGTATCTAGAT